>JARRLD010000078.1:0-18406 GCA_037387345.1 Gemmatimonadota bacterium | reverse complement strand
GGCCTCACTCGCTCGGCGAGGGGGAGTACCGGGGCATGGCCCCTCTCGGACTGCCTCGGTGGCGAGCAGGCCTCGAGGAACTGTCACACCCCCATGGCACGCTTGGACTATCGGGAAGATGGAAGGTCTCAGTCGCACACCCAGCCCCCACGCAAGTCCGATGAACGTCATCGATCTGAACCTCGACAACAGGAACTTCCACTGCCCGGTCACCGGTGCTCGGATCTACGGAGACGGCTTCCTCCACCCCTCGCCCGCTACCCGGGGAATCTGGATCCACGAGGTGCCGGACGAGCCCGTTGGTCTCGCCGATGAGCTGGAGAAGCCATGGACCGACTACGGCGAGGCGGTCGAGGCCGAAGATGAATGGTACGACCCCGATGATTTCCTGAAGGGCCTGGAACGGGAGAACTGGGTCGCCTTCTGCATCACCACCACCGGATTCGCCTGTGGCCCGGTGTGGGAGACCGTTTGGATCGCCATCGACATGAACCATCGGGCCGGGAGCCAGACGGACCCACAGGTCATCGCGTTGAGATGAGGAGGGAAGATCACGCCGGGGCGGGTCGGTCTCGGCCGGCAGGTCCGCTCCGGTATCAGGAGCGCCTTCTTCCGAATCGAGAGGGACGGAGGTGGCGCCGTGCCAGCCGTGGCGTCGGTGAGCTCATCAGGGTTGGTCACGGCGTTGTCCACCGGAACCGCCGCCATCACCGGCCGCGCCGGGAATGCGTCCAGCTCTGCGACCATCGTCGTCCGACAGGTGGCCACCGCCCTCACGAAGGTCTCCGGCGACGAGGGGCCTTGGGAACCGGCCGAGGCTGGCCCAGCCGCCGGTCCCACGCACGACCGGTTGAACCCCGCGAGTCTATCCGGTAGACTCATGTGATCTCCAACACGGGGGAAGGATGTCTGGTGCGGAGTTGGGACCGTTCGAGCAGGCCGTCCTGCTCGCGGTGCTCCGGGAAGGCCCCGAGGCCTATTCGCTTGCGATGCGAACCCGCCTGGAGGCCGAGTCGGGCAAGCCGGTGTCGCGTGGCGCCTTCTACGCAACGGTCGAGCGTCTGGCTCGCAAGGGCCTCCTCGAATGGACGTTGGTTCGCCGCCCGGATTCGGGCCGCGCCACGAAGCAGAGGCGCTTCGCGGTGACTCAGGCAGGGCTGGAGGCGCTGCGGGCAGCGAGGGATTCCCTCGAGGTTCGCTGGACCCGGCTCTCAGAGGCGCTGGGTGACCCGTGATTGTCCGGCTGGCCAACCTGCTCCTGATGACGGTGCTTCCGCCGGGGTCGGCGGTAGCAGTCCGGGACGATCTCCAGGAGGATCTGCGGCTCCGACGTGAAGCCGGCCGCCGACGTCTGCTCGGTGTCTGGTATCTGTGCGAGGCCGTCAGAATCGCCGCGTATTTCGTGATGCTCCGTCGTGAGCGCGGTGGACGTAGGATCGGGGCGCGGTTGCGACATTCACACGAGGCCAGGGGGCCGACGGGAGGGGTTGGGATGGTCTGGGACGTGATTCTGCAGAACGTGGTGTTCTCTCTTCGGTCGCTCCGGCGAAGCGCGAGCTTCACCGCGGTGGCGGTGATCACCCTGGGGGTGGGCATCGGTGCCTCCACGGCGATGTTCAGTGCAGTGGACGGCATCGTGTTCCGTCCGCTGCCCTACGAGGACGCGGAAGCGCTGGTCAGCGTGGAGATGCTGATGTCCGGGTTCGAGGCCCCGGCCCCTTCGTCTGTCCCTGACTTCATGGACTGGCAGGAGCGCCTGTCGAGCCTGGAGTCGCTTGCCGCGGTGCGACCGACGTCGCTGGTCGCCGTGAACGAAGACGGCGCCGAGCGGATCCCCCCGGCCGAGATCAGTCCGGACTTCCTGCCCGCGTTGCGCGTGTCTCCCTCCCTGGGTCGTGCGTTCACGGAAGAGGAGTATCAGACAGGGGCGTCACCCGCCCTCCTCGTCAGCCACGACAGCTGGGTCCGGCGCTTCGGATCGGAATCCCGACTCGACCGGATCTCCGTCGCAATCCTGGACGGCCCGGAGGGCAGGACCCGGCTCCACCGGGTCGTAGGCGTTCTGCCTCGGGGCTTTTCCTGGCCGGCGACGCTGGGCGAAGAGCCGGAGCTCTGGACTCCTCTGGCCGTCGACGGCGTGGCCTACGCAACGAACCGGGGCTCCAGGACCGTTCACGTCCTCGCGCGACTGGCTTCCGGCCGGACGCTGGACATGGCACGGGCTGAGGCCGGCGGCGTCGCCGCCGACCTGGCTGCAGCCCACCCGGATACGTGGACCGGGGAGGGAGTGGGGCACAGGATCGCCATCACGCCCCTGCACAGCAGGATTCTGGGTGGCGCCGACACGAAGCTCTTCATCTTCTGGGCCGCTTCCGGCCTCCTGCTCATCATCGGGATCGTCAATGTCGCCAACCTGCTGTACGCGAGATCGACCACCCGCCGCGATGAGATCTCCGTCCGGGCCGCACTCGGCGCCAGCAGGAAGCAGCTGGTGGGACTGCTCCTCACCGAGAGCCTCGCGATCTCCCTGATGGGTGGGCTGGTTGGAGTCGCGCTCGCTCACGTCGGCATCGACGGGCTGAAGACCTTCGGTCCGCAGGTCCTGCCGCGCCTGGGCAGTGTTTCCGTCGATGGACGCGTGCTCCTCTTCGGGTTCGGCCTGTCGGTGATCGCCGGGGTCGTGCTCGGGGTGTTTCCGGCACTCTTCTCTGCGCGCTCGGGTCCGGGTGGTGGGCTACGGGGAGGTGGCCGTCACGGCACGGATCGGCATCGGAGCAGATCCCGGGATCTGCTGCTTTCCTTCGAGTCAGCCCTCGCGTTGATCCTGCTGTCGGGCTCCGGGCTGCTCGTGAGCACGTACGCCAACCTGCACCGGCAGGAGTTGGGGTTCGAGCCCGACGGGCTCGCGTCAGTCCGGATCGGCTTGGACGCCACGTACCCGGACGGTCCGGCGCGCGTCCGCTTCTTCGAGGAGCTCCGAGAGAGGGTGGGCGGCCTGCCCGGCGTCCGGGCCGTGGGTCTGATCCAGGATCCGCCGGTCTCCTTCTTCGGATGGTGGCTTCCCGCGGTGTACACTGATTCCGACGCGGCCGGCCAGCCGGTTCCGGTGCTCGGTCACACCATTACGCCCGGCTACATGGCCGCAGCCGGCATCCCCATCCTCCGCGGGCGGGACATCGCCGCCACCGATGACGAGGGGCCGTTGGTGGTCATCCTCAGCGAGTCGGCCGCGGAGTCGCTCTGGCCCGGTGAGGACCCCCTGGGACGCCAGGTGAGCCTCGGCCCAGAGTCACCGACCCTGCGCGTGGTGGGCATCGTCGGGGACGTGCGGCAGGCGGAGCTGGACACCGAGATGCGCGGCGCCATGTACATCCCCTACAGCAAGGCCCCGTTGTGGGGATCGATGGTGCTCATGGTGCGGATGGCGCCTGGAATCCCCGTCCCGGTGTCGTCGGTTCGGGCGGAGCTGTCCAAGATGGACGCGACTATCCCTCTGGCCCAGGTGACGTTGATGACGGACACGGTGGCTGACGCGCTCGCCCCGGCGCGCTTCAACGCCTCAATCCTCGTCGTGTTCGCGGGTGTGGCCCTCCTCCTGGCGATGGCCGGGATCTACGGAGTGCTGCACTTCCTCGTCGGAGAAAGGCACCGAGAGGTCGGCGTGCGCCTCGCCCTCGGTGCTCGTCCTCGGGAGATCGTCGCGGCCGTCTGGCGCAGTGGCATGTTTCCCATCGGCGTGGGGCTCGTCGTCGGGCTGGCCGGGAGCGCCGGCCTCTCCCGGGTGATGGCCAGCCTCCTGTTCGGGGTACCCGGGTTCGACCTGGTCACGCATACCATGGCGGCGGCCGCTCTGTGTCTGGCCGCCACGCTGGCGTGCGTCCTACCCGCACGGCGAGCGAGCAGGGTCGACCCCGTGGTGAGCCTCAGATCGGAGTGAATCAACGCCCGGTCGACGGGTCGTCGCATCGAGGATCTTGCTCACCAACCGGACCTCAGCTCGCCTCGACGCTGGAGGCCGTCTCCGTCCTGGAGCGCCAGTGCTTCGACAGGGGCAGCACCCGGCGGCTTGCCCCTACGGGGGGCGTTCCGTCCATTACGACCACCTGGTTCCGTGGCTCCCCCGGCACTCGGCTCCGGCCGTGACCTCATCCGAAGACTTGGTGGAGAACTCTATGCGACAGGCCCTCGTCAGTCTTGCCCTTCTCGCCCTCGCGGCGCCCGTTGCCGGTCAGCTGCCGCGGGTCGAAGCCACCCCACCCGACAACCGGGTGCTGACGCACCGCGAGCAGGATGCCGTGGTCCGCGGCCGCATCGCGGAGCGTTTCGACATCCTGCTGCCGGACCTTATGCGCCGCGCGGACATCGACATGTGGATCATTGTCAGCCGTGAATACAACGACGATCCGGTATTCCGCTCCATGGCGCCCCTGACCACCTACTCCTCGCGCCGGCGCACGATTCTGGTGTTCCACGATCGGGGTGGAGATCAGGGGGTGGAGCGCATCAGCGTGGGCCGCTTCAACTACGACGGGCTCTTCGAGGTCCATCGGACTCACAACGACTCGCAGTACGTGGGACTCCGCCGCCTGGTGGACGAGCGCCAGCCGCGGCGCATCGGCCTGAACATCTCGAACTCCTGGAACCACGCCGATGGGCTGACGCACAACGAATACACCCGGCTGGAGGAGGCCCTGGGCCCCCACGCCGAGAGGTTCACGTCGGCCGAGATGCTCTCCGTGGGATGGCTGGAGGCGAAGCTCCCGTCGGAAACCGCGTTCTATCGGTACGTCATGCGTATCGCGCACCAGGTCATCGCCGAGGCCTTCAGCAACAAGGTCATCGTGCCCGGTGTGACCACCGACGTCGACGTGGAGTGGTGGATGCGCCAGCGCGTGGCGGAGCTCGGTCTTGGCCAGTGGTTCCACCCGTCCATCAACATCCAGCGCCACGGTGGTGTTCCCAGCGGGCCGAGCCCCCACGGCACCGTCATCCAGCGCGGTGACATGCTCCATACGGACTTCGGCATCGTGCTGGCGGGGTATTCCACGGACACGCAGCACAACGCTTACGTGCTACGGGCCGGTGAGGACGGTGCACCCGAGGGGCTCAAGGCGGGGCTGCGGGCCGCCAACCGGCTGCAGGATCTCACCATGATGCACGCCCGGGTGGGCGGCACCGGCAACGAAGCCCTGGCCGCCGCCCTGGCCCAGGGCCGTGAAGAAGGCCTCGGGCCCACCATCTACTGCCATGCCATCGGCTTCCACGGGCATGCCGCGGGCCCGCCCATCGGCATGACGGACTACCAGACGGGCGTGCCGATCCGCGGCGATTACACGTTCCATGCCGAGACGTGGCACTCCATCGAGCTCAACGCGAGGCAGGCGGTGCCGGAGTGGGGCGGGCAGGAGGTCCGCTTCGCCCTCGAGGAAGACGCGGTCATTCGCGACGATGGTTGGGACTGGATCGACGGCCGGCAGACGGAGTTCTACCTGATCCGGTAAACGGGCAGGGAGCGCTCCCTCCACCCCTCCAATCCCGGCCGGTTCTCGTCCGTGGAGGCTGAGGCATGGAGGGCCCATGCTGGAGGCTGGGAGAGCCGAGCATCCAGTACTGGCACGAGGTGCACGGTGGCTTCGCGGGCCGGCAGCCGGTGACGCCCGATCTGGCGCGGCGCATGGGGCCCGAGGAAGACTAGCAGCGGGGCTGTCCCCGCCCGATGGTCCGTGCCGCCCGGTGTTCTTCACGGTGAGGGTCGACGCGCCCAGGTCGGCGAACGGCACGAGCCAAACCCGGAAGATGGGTCGCACGCGCTCGTTGCCCTGGAGATAGACGCCCCGGATCCTCTCGGAGCCGTTGTCCAGGTTGAAATAGGCCGAGACCTTGGCCGCCGCCGCCGTGTCCGTGCCCGTCATGGGGTCGCCGATGTGGTTCCGCACGTAGCCCGCCGACTTTGTCCAGGAGCCGCGCGATCCGCGGGCCACCATGTCGCGGTCCACCGTCTCCTGGGCGCCCAGCGGGTGGACGAGGAGCGTGGCGCTAGGGAGTGCCGCGGGGAGAAGTCGCTTCATGGGACGGATCCAGGCTGAGGGAGGCGGGCGTGGAGGCCCCGACCGGGTCAGCCCCTGTCGGCTTTGTCCGAGCCCTTTCCGCTCAGCAGGAGCTTGTAGAGCACCCACGCGACCCCGCTCAGCACCAGCAGCACCGGGATCCATCCCAGGAGGTTCCAGGCGATGGCTGCCACGACCACCGCGCCCACGCCCTGCGCGAATCCCACGACCTGGGCCGTGTTCTTCGCCCGGGTCACTTCCTTGTCCGTGTAGATCTTCTGGGGGACGGTCATGGTATGGTGGCCGGAAGTGTCAGCTTTCTGCCTGTAACCTCGTCGCTACCGCCTGCACCTCGTCCAGGACCCGGAGGAGGTTGCCGCTCCAGAGCTTGTCGATGTCCTCCTCCGAGTAGCCACGCCGCACCAGCTCCAGGGTCACGTTGAAGGACTCCGACGCGTCGTCCCATCCCTCCACGCCGCCGCCGCCGTCGAAGTCCGAGCTGATCCCCACGTGGTCGATGCCGATCTTCTGCACCAGGTAGTCGATGTGGTCCACGAAGTCGGCCACGTCCACAGGCGGCGCCTTGGCGTTGACCTCGTCCATGCGCGCTTCCACGGCGTCCTCCACGGGCTTGGTGTTTGCCCGGTACGCCTCCCGGTCGGCCTCGCTCATCTGATAGACGGCGCGCCGGTCCATGAGCTCCACGCCCATGTCGTCAGCGATCTCCTGACGCAGCGCCTGCACCGCCTCCTGGTGAGCGCTGTTCTTGGCCGAGCTCACGTAGCTGGCGAAGGCCACCGTCTGCACCACGCCGCCGTTCTCCTTCAGCGCCATGAGCTCCTCGTCGGAGAGATTCCGGCTCACGTCGTTCATGGCCCGGGCGGCCGAGTGGCTGGCGATGACCGGCGCCTGGGACAGCTCCATGGCCTGGAGGTTGGACTCTTTCGACGGATGGGACAGGTCGATCATGATCCCCACCCGGTTCAGCTCGGCGACGGCCTGCCTGCCCAGGTCGCTGAGGCCGTGGTAGAGCCAGGTGTCGTCGCGCTCTCCGGTATTGGAGTCACAGAGCTGGCTGTGGCCGTTGTGGGAGAGCGACATGTAGCGGGCGCCCATCTCCTGGAATCTCTCGATGTTGGAGAGGTCCGTACCGATGGAGTAGCCGTTCTCCACCCCGATCATGGCCACCTTCTTCCCCGACGCCACGATGCGGCGCACGTCGTCGGAGGTCAGGGCCAGCTCGATGCGGTCCGGGGCGATCTCCTCGGTGAGGCGGTGGATGGCCTGGAACTTCGCCAGCGCCTCCTGGTGCGCCTCAGCGAAGCCCTCCGGCGTCAGGTCGCCCTGGCCCGCGTACACCACCATCCAGCTCACGTCGGTCCCGCCCGCCTCCATCTTGGGCAGGGTGACCTGGCTGGGCAGGTCCATGGTGTAGTTCCGCTCCGCCGTGAAGTTGGCCGGGTTGATGTCGTTGTGGGTGTCCAGGACGATGGCCCGCTCGTGGATGCCCCGGGCGCGGGCGATGAGAGCCTCGTCGGACTCGGGGGCGTTGGCGTCTCCGTTGCCTCCGCCGCAGGCGGCGAGGGCGAGGAGGGAGGCGAGGACGGCGGATCGGCGAGCGGCGCGTAGGATCTTCATGGCCTGGCGAGGTTGGGGTGGAGCAGGGGGGGAGTGTAGCCGCGGTGAGGGAACCGGGAAAGGACATTCGTGGCGCACAGCTGCCCTCTCCTGAATCGACCGCCGCCTACACCGCCCGAAGCGGAATCCCCATTCTCCGGGCCGAGCCGGCCATGCGCTGGTCGTAGGTCGCCAGCGTCACGTCACGCCCTTTCTCCCTGAGGAAGCTCACCGACGCCACGTGGAGCGCGTCCAGCGTGCGCACCGGAGCGGGGAAGGGCTGGAGCGCGCGCTCCAGGACCTTCGGGTGGAGCTCGAGCCACGCGAGACGCGCCAGCAGGAGACGCGCCGCATCTCCGTGTGAGCGTGTCAGATCGCGGGCGTGCCGGCGGTTCCACACCTCGTACTCCAACAGCCGGCTGGTCACCAGCTCCTCTTGCCACAGTTCGGGAGGCGGCCGCCCGTCCTCGTCCAGTAGATGGGCCAGGGCCACAGAGGTATCGAGGTAGATCACCGCTCGGCGCGGTCCTCGGCCAGCTCGGCCAGGATCTCACCGAGACGCGCAACCGGGGCCGAGGGAGGAGGAGCGCCCGGCCCCGAGGCGGGTGGGGTCACGTACCCCTCGTCGGCAAGGTCGTGGAGCACTCCGGTGTAGCCCGATCC
Organism: Gemmatimonadota bacterium; assembly: GCA_037387345.1. Classification (GTDB taxonomy): domain Bacteria; phylum Gemmatimonadota; class Gemmatimonadetes; order Longimicrobiales; family Gaopeijiaceae; genus SZUA-318. The sequence goes on along the minus strand of JARRLD010000078.1, from coordinate 10,079 downwards.
GCGAACATATCCACTCACCCGAACCTTGAAAGTCGTTGATACGTAAGCACCTTACGCGCGGCTACGACGCGGCTCGTCGAGAGGCTGCACCCGAGCGACCACGTGGTGCTCCTCGGAAGCATCGCGACGGAGAAGTACCTGTCGCCGCTCCTGGAAGTCCTGGGCGCCCGGCTTCGCGTTCATCGGGCTCGGGTCGAGAGCAGGGGATCTTTGTTGGTCCGGTGTGCCCGCGAGGGTCGTGAACTGACCCACGTCCACCCGGCGTGAACGTGCGTAGCATCATGGACGGTTGGCCACGGGTCCGTCACGAAGCGCTCGAGGCGGTCGCGCGCCCTCCCGGTTGCGATTCCTCCGCCCTGAGGTGGATCTTGAACGGCTATGACCGACCGACGCACATCCCGCCTTCAAGCCGCGCTTTCCGGCCGGTACTCGGTGCAGGCCGAGGTCGGAGAGGGTGGTATGGCCACGGTCTACCTGGCCGAAGACCTCAAGCACCGTCGCAAGGTCGCCTTGAAGGTGCTGCGGCCCGAGCTGGCCGCGGTGGTGGGCGCCGAACGCTTCCTGGCCGAGATCGAGACGACGGCGAACCTCCAGCATCCGCACATCCTCCCGCTTTTCGACTCCGGCGAGGCCGATTCCTTCCTCTTCTATGTGATGCCCTACGTGGAGGGGGACACCCTCCGTGAGCGCCTCGACCGCGAGAAGCAGCTCCCGGTGGGCGAGGCCGTGCGCATCGTCACGGCGGTGGCGGGCGCCCTGGACTACGCGCACCGCCGAGGCGTGATCCACCGTGACATCAAGCCCGAGAACATCCTCCTCCACGACGGCCAGCCGCTGGTAGCGGACTTCGGCATCGCCTTGGCGGTGAGCAGCGCGGGTGGGGCGCGCATGACCGAGACCGGGATGAGCGTCGGCACGCCCCACTACATGAGTCCCGAGCAGGCGATGGGCGACCGGGACGTGGACGCGCGCAGCGACGTGTACGCGCTGGGCGCGATACTCTACGAGATGCTGGCGGGGGAGCCACCCTTCACGGGGCCCACCGCACAGGCCATTGTCGCGAAGGTCTTGACGTCGACCTGCGAGCCGGTGACCACCTATCGCAGGACAACACCGCAGCATGTGTCGGATGCCATCAGCCAGGCGTTGGAGAGGCTGCCGGCCGACCGGTTTGCCCGCGCGTCCGACTTCGCCGCGGCGCTCGAAGGGACGTTGCCCGCGACGGGAGCGGCCGGTGGTCGCCGGATCGGCGTGTCGCGCAGCGCCCCCGCCGGAAACCGCGTCCTCACCTGGGGGGGCTGGGCCATGGCGGTGCTGGCCGTGGCGTTTACGCTGTGGGGTCGAATCCATACGGAGACCCGACCACTCAGCCGGTTCACCGTGGGCTTCGCGGCGGGCCAGGGCCTCGACCTGTCCGGTCTGGGCACGCACCTGGCGGTGTCGCCGGACGGAGCCACACTCGTCTACACCGGAGTTGGAGCCCCGGGTGGGCAGCTCTGGATGAAGGCACGAGACGACCTGGCTCCATCGGTGATTCCGGGGAGCGAGGGAGCCTTCGATCCTTTCTTCTCGCCCGACGGCCGCGAGATCGGATTCGTCTCCGACTTCCAGGGGCGCGCCATGAAGGTGGTCTCGCTCGCGGGCGGAGTCCCTCGCACGGTCACCGGCCAATTGGGTCAGAGTGGGGCCACCTGGGCCTCGGACGGCTACATCTACTTCGACGCCAACACCGGGGGCCTGCAGCGGATCCGTCCTGACGGCACCGGCCTGGAGACGGTGATGCCCCTCGACACGGCGACTCGGGAAGTGGGCGTCGCATGGCCGAAGGTCCTTCCGGGCAACCGGGTGGCGATCGTCCGCGTGCGCCGCGAGACCGAGCTTGCGGGCGACTTCCGGATCGTGGCGGTCCGTATCGCCACGGGCGAGCGAGCGGACGTCGTCCGGGGGGTGAGCGCACGATACGAGGCGGGTCATCTGCTCTTCGGGACCGCCGACGGCACGCTTCAAGCCGCCCCCTTCGACGAGGGGACGCTGACGCTCGCCGGCCCGGCCGTGCCGGTGGCGCGCGACGTCCGGGTCGCGGGCACGTACGCCGGCGCCGACTTCGCCTCGGGCCGCGACGGTACGCTCTACTACGTCGCGGGCTCGCTCGGCATCGCAACGAGGCTCCAGTGGGTGGCGCGCGACGGCACCACCGCTCCCGTGGACACGTCCTGGCACGAGAGCGGAGACATCCGGGCCGTGGCGCTGTCACCGGACGGCAGGCGTGTGGCCATGGAGCTCGCGCGGAGAGGTACCGGCATCGACATCTGGATCAAGGAGCTTCCCACCGGACCGCTCAGGCGCCTGACCGAGGATGCCACTCCCGACATCCGGCCGAGCTGGTCTGCCGATGGCCGCTCCCTCCATTTCCTTTCCGAGCGCATCGCGCCAACGGGGGTCTTCGCCCGGCGAGCAGACGGCGGCGGAACGGACTCGCTGCTCCTCCACTCGGATCGCGACATCGACGAGGCGTATCCGTCGAGGGACGGACGCTGGCTCCTCATTGACAGCGACGGCGACATTGCCGGGCTCGAGACGGGTCGCGCCTCGACGCTGCGGCCCCTGGTTGCCACGCCGGCCGAAGAGCGCAGCCCGCAGCTCTCGCCTGACGGTCGGTGGCTCGCCTACGCGTCGAGCGCCTCGGGCCGCTGGGAGGTGTACGTCCGCCCGTTCCCAGAGGTGGACGCCGGATTGTGGCAGATCTCCGCCGAGGGAGGCGTCGAGCCGCGCTGGGCACGCTCCGGCAGAGAGCTCTTCTTCCGCGCCCTCAACTCCCTCGACATGATGGTCGCGGACGTGGGCACGACCCCGACGTTCCAGCACGCACCGCCTCGCACCCTGTTCCGCACCGACGCAGTCGCCGGCTTCGACTATCTCCGATACGACGTGAGCCCCGACGATCGCCGCTTCCTGATGGTCGGCCGAGGCGACGACGGTGCGGAGCCGACCCTGGTGCGCGTCGAGAACTTCCTGGAAGCGGTGAAGGTGGGCTCCTGATCCACGGCGTCGGGCCGTCGGCCGATAGCGGGGATGCCTACCGCTTGCTCGACTTGCTGCGACCCCCGTTCAGCGCCGCTTCGCCCCAGCGCGCCAGGAACTGGTTGACGAAGCTCTGCGTGCGGGACGGCTCGGAGGGATAGGGATAGGCATCGGCGACCACGGCACCTAAGTCGTTGCAGAAAAATCACTAACGGGTCCCGTCGACCGATGGGGTATGCCAAAGGCGTGGCGGCCGGCCGGGTGAGCGCGGGTGTGACACACGCTGGGAGATATATCCACTCACCCGAATCTCCCTGCGGCTGGAGACTACTTCCTGCCCCGCTTCGGACCTTCCCTGAACCCACACCTCCACTTCCACGGTGATTGCATTGCCTATCCCCTTCCGTCCAGAAGGGAGAACGCGTTCAGGAGGATGGCCAGCCGCGGCGCGTCCGAGGCCCCCGGGGCGAGAAGCATCATGAATCGTCGGGCGGCGCGGTCGCGTTCGTACTGGGCGTAGTAGTCGCCCGGGTCGGTCAGGACCCCGTCGGGGATGTCGAAGAGCACCTGCTCCCGGCCGATGACGAGGTCCTCAGCGGCGTCCACCGGCACCGAGACCATCTGCCTCGCACCGTTCAGGTAGAAGAGCTCATCTCCGCGCGGGCTCCACACGGGAGACATTCCCCCGGCCGAGGACCCCGGCTCGAACCGCTCCGACAGATCAGGGAACGAGCGGATGTAGACCTCGGTGTCACCCGTCCGGTCGGACTCGTACGCCAGCCACCGTCCGTTCGGAGACAGCGAGATGGACCGCTCCATGAAATCCGTATCCGTCGACGACACGATCTCGCCGTCGCCGATCCGCACGGCTGCGAGGTCCATCGACAATTCCCCGCTCCGCCCCATGCGAACCGCGGCGTACTCGCCTACGGGTGAAAACGGCGCCCGGACGCCCGCGCCGGAGCGGGACGGGGCCGGGCCTCCGAGATCCCGAGGAGGTCACGAGGGTCCAGACGGGGTGCAATCACGACCTCCGGATTTCCTGTCGTGGCGCCCGTGAACCGCCTATAGTGCCCAATGAGGCTTCCGTTCAGTCTCTCGGGGCCTCGATCAGCCGGGTTCCCTGACCGGGGGGCTTGTGGACGACAAGCGCGTGCCCGCACGGCGCGAGGCTGAAGGCGCGGCCTCTCCAGGACCTCCACGACGCTTCGATGGACGCCTACACGTACATCCTCGATAGGCTCAGGGAGGACGACTTCCATCGGTTGAGGGCCTTCCGGGGCGACGGCGAGGACGGGTTGTCGCGTTGGCTGGTCGTGGTCTCCCGGCGACTGTGCACCGACCTGTGGCGTAACCGGTACGGGCGCCCTCGCCCGTCCACACCCGAAGACGACCTCGACGCTCGCCGCCGTCTCGTGGACGCCCTCTGGGAGCCGCGACAGCCCGACGAGCTTCCGGCTGGACGGCACCTCGACCCGGAGAGGGAATTGCGGCACGCCGAGCTCCGTGCTGCCCTCGAATCGGCGCTGGCCGATCTGGAGGCCAGGGATCGGCTGCTCCTTTCGTACCGCTTTGAAGACGGTCTTTCAGCACGCCGGATCTCCGGCCTCATGGAGTTTCCGACGCCGTTCCACGTCTACCGTCGTGTCAACACGCTCCTGAAGCGCTTGAGGCGGCGGCTGGAGGATATGGGCTTCGATGCCGCTGACCCCTGACGGGCGCGCAAACAACAAGGCCGTGTCCGTACTTCCCCATGGGAGGATCGTATGGGCCCTGATCGGAAAGAGTAGGCCACGATGACGACGGATGGGCGTTCGAACGGCGCTCACCTTACGGATGAGCAGCTCGTCGCGTATCTGGGACAGGAGCTTCGCGGGGAGGACCTGAAGCGGGTCGAGGGGCATCTGGCCGACTGCGTGACCTGCCGATGGGAAGTCGTGGATGCCAACCAGATCCTCGAGGCCCCCCGGGTGCGCCGCTTGCGTGTCCTGGTCCCCGTGGCGGCGGCCGCCGCCGTCGTCCTCTTGTTTCTTTCCGGCGGCCCGGAGGACGCACCGACCGGGCGCGACCGGATTCATCGCGAGACGGCGGTGGAGCTCTCCGAGGCTCCCTCCCCGTTGTCCCCCGTGGGCCCGGTGACTGCCGTGGACGGGTTCGCCTGGACCGCGGCGGCCGGAGCGGACCGATACCGGGTGACCCTCTTCGATGCGGAGGGGACGGTTCTGTGGAGCACCGCCACAGCCGATTCCGTGGCGCGCCTGCCGGAGTCGCTGACCCTCGAAGCGGGCCAGCCCTACCTGTGGCGGGTGGAAGGCCGCATCGGCTGGGACGTCTGGGAGTCCTCCGAGTTCGTCGAGTTCCGCGTGGAGGGGAGGCAGGATTGACGGCCAGGGTCGGGAGGTAGACGAATGAGCGCCCTCGTGCTCCTGCTCGCGGGAGTCGGCTTTGCCGCGCTTCCTCAGGACGCCTCCAGGACCGCGGCGCTGATGGAGCTCGCCCGTTCGGGGAGCCATGAGAGCCTGGTGGATGAGGTACGGCGAAGTCCGGATGCCGCCCGCGAAGCCCTCCAGGAGCTCCTCCACCGATCCGTCGAATCCGCCGAGAGTGGGGCTCGCCCGGGGCGGTGGGAGGCAGCCACCGGACCGACGCGGCACGCGGAGGCCCTGGCCAGGGCCTACGAGGCGGCCTGGGGGGACCCCTTCCTCAAGGAGGAGGTGGACCGGTTCCTGAGCTGGTCCCTGGAGGAAAGGCGAGACAGGGTGAGCGCCGATCGCCTCCGTGCCGAGGGAAACGAGGCATACCGATCCGTGGGCCTGTCGCAGGCGATGGAGCTGTGGCGAAGAAGCCTGCGGTACTCCGAGCGCCTGGGCGATCCGTCCGGAGCGGCCCGGACGCTGGGCAACCTGGGCGGCGGCTTCTACGCGGCCGGCGAGCCCGACAGCGCCCGGTTCCACCTGGAGGAGGCACGGAACCGGGCGATGAACGCGGGAGACCTCCGCACTGCGGCGGGCGCCCTCACGAATCTGGCCAACCTCGCCTATGACGAGGGAGACCTGGAGCGCGCCGCTGATCTCTATGGCCGTTCGGTCGCCATGCTCTCCCGTGTGGGTGAGCGGCGTCACCTTTCGACCGCCCTCCACAACGCCGCGCTGGTCCACCTGGAGCTGGGTGACTTTCCAAGGGCACGGGAAGCGCTGGAGCGGAGCCTCGAGCTGAGCCGATCCCACGGATACCCCGAGGACGAGGCCGAGGCGCTCACCACGCTGGCCGACGTGGCGCAGGCGGAGGGAGCGTACCGGGAAGCCGAGACGCTCCTCGGTCGAGCGCTGGCCCTGAGCCGGGAGACCGGCAGCGTAGACACCGAGGCGGCGGTCCACCACAGCATGGGCCTGCTCGATCTGGCGAGGGGCGATTACCGAGAGGCCGTGGAGAGGCTCGGCGCGGCCCGGGCGTCGTACACCCAGCTGGGGCGGCTGCCCGACGCGGTCTTCGTGCTGGCGGATCGGGCCCGGGCCCGGGCGGCGGCAGGAGACCTGGAGGGCGGTCTGGCGGACCTCCGGGCGGCGGATGGCCTTGCCGACTCCTTGGTGCTCGGCAACGTCTACCTCACCGAGCTGGCCATGACCCGGGCGGACCTCAACCTGGCGCTGGGTGCGTATCCCGCAGCCCTCGCCGAATTCCGACGAGCAGCCGCGTTGTCCACCGACGCCAACGACCTCGTCGGACAGGCCGAGGCGCTGGAGGGCGAGGGGTACCTCTTCCTCGTGCGCGGGGACTTCCCGGAGGCGGAAAGGCTTCTCGAGGATGCGTTGCAGCTCCGAAGCCGGCCGACCGCCCACTCCCCCCGCGCCTCCGCCCTGATCCGGCTGTACATGGCGGCAGCCCAGGAGGAAATGGGCCAGGTCGACGCCGCGCGCCAGACCCTCCAACGGGCCGAGCAAGACCTCGCCGCTCTGGGCGACTCCGTGGGTGAGGCGGCGGTGCTCGCGACCCGGGGCGACCTGGAGGCCCGGGCCGGGGCTTCACGTGGAGCCGACTCCCTGTTCGAGAAGGGCCTTCGGACGCTCGGCGGGAGGCCTGCCCCTCAGGTGGAGTGGAGTCTCCGCCTGGACCGCGCCCGAATGCTCCACGAAACCGGCAGGCAACAGGAAGCCGTCGCGGAGCTGCGAACGGCCGTGGCGGTCATCGAGGCGAGTGCCGTCGGACTGCCTCTCGACCGGAGGGTTGGGTTCCAGCCGGACTGGGCCGATGCCCACCAGCTTCTGGCCGAGGTGCTCCTCGAGCTCGGAGACCTGGAAGGCGCCTTCGAGGCGAACGAGAGGGCCCGGACCCAACGGAGCCTCGCAGCCACGCTGGGAGCGCGCATCGATTCCCTGCCGGGCGTGCCCAAGGAGCTCCTCGAGCGACGGCAGGACCTCGCACAGAGAATCGCGGACCTGACCCGGAGGCTCCGGTGGGGAGATGCCTCCCGCCCGGGACTGAGGGAGGCGCCGTGGAGCCTCGCCCTGTCACTGTCCGACGCCCGCTCCGCCCTGGCCGAGAGCCAGGTGGAGTACGCAGAGCTCCTTTCGGAGATGAGCCGGCGGTCGACCAGGCCGTCGCATCTCGTGGATCCGAGCCCACCGCCCATCCGCCGCGTTTCATCCTTGTTGAGCCGCGGCCAATCCCTGATCGAGTACGCGATCGGCGAGGGCCACGCCACGGCCTTCGTGATCACGGCGGATACGGCGGTGGCCATCGACCTCGACGTCACCCGGGAGACCCTCGGGGATCTGGTCGACTTCGCCCGGGGAGTGATCGCCCAGACGGCTGGGAGCCGGAGCGCCTCCGATGAGCCCCGTGAGATCTGGGCGCTTCCCCTCAGGCGACTGTACGAAACGCTCGTGAGCCCCGTCGAGGAGACCGGCCTGGTCCGCGAGGGAAGCTCCCTCGTCCTCGTGCCCCACAGGGAGCTCCACTATCTGCCGTTCCAGGCGCTGCTGGACCCCCGCACAGGTACCTTCCTGGTGGAGCGCTACGCGATCTCCTACGCTCCGTCCGCCGGGGCCTGGGTGCGGCTGTCGGAGTCCACGGGGATGATGGCGCCGGATGCGATGCGGGACCGGGCTGCTGCTGCGGCCGGGGGCCAGGCGCCCCGGGTGCTGGCCATGGCCCCACGGCCGGACACGCTCCCCGGCTCACGGTACGAAGTGGAGGCCATCGGCCGTCTCTTCCCGGGGCGCGCGACGGTCCTGGTCGGGGACCGGGCATCGGAGCGCGCACTCCGGGACGCCGCGCGTCGGTTCGACATCATCCACCTCGCCACGTTCGGTGTGCTGAACAAGTCGAACCCCCTCTTCTCGTTCGTGGAGATGGCGGGGGCCGGGAACGATGTCGGATACCTGGAAGCCCACGAGATCTTCGGGCTGGGTCTCCAAGCCCGACTGCTCACGCTGAGCGCGTGCGAGACGGGGGTGGGGTCGGGAGGGCTCTGGGACGTGCCTCCCGGGGACGACTGGACCAGCCTGGCCGGGGCCTTCCTCGAAGCCGGGGCCCGGTCGGTCCTCGCGTCTCTGTGGCAGGTGGAGGATCTCGCCACGGCCGAGCTCATGCAGCGCTTCTACCGTCACCTGGTGGCCGGGATGGGGATGAACCGGGCGCTCGCCGAGGCCCAGCGGGAGCTCCTCTCGAATCCCGACACGGCCCATCCGTTCTACTGGGCCGCGTTCCAGCTCCTGGGTCTCGGGTCGGGAGGGGTCACGTGATTCGGCCTCTTCCTGTCTCGATCGCGTCGATGGCCGCGCTCCTCGCGGTGGCGCTCCTCAGCTGCGAGAGCGATCCCGTGGGGCCCTCCGAGGGCTTCGACGACGACACCCTGGGCGTCGTGGTCAGCGAACCCGTGCCCCTGGCGGCGATGGCGACCCCCGCGGCCCGCCAGGGACCACGGAGCACCCCGCCGAGTCCGGTCGCCGGAGCCGAGGGGGTCAGCTACGTCTCGTATCCCCCGGGCACGATTCCGGAGGGAGACACCCTGGTGGTGAGCAACCCCGGGCGGAGCGTCGTGAGCTGGGCCCCCATCGTGGACGGGGGCGTCGACCCCGTCGGCATCGCCGCCTCGGTGGGAGACACCCTTCAGATCACGATCCAACTTCAGGGGCAACCGGTTTCCAGCACGAGTCGTGTGGTCCCCCGCAAGAGTCCGCCCCGAGTCGTACGGACGAGACCCCGACGTCGCCAGGCCCGGGTTCCCCTGAACTCGAGCGCGGAAGTGATCTTCACCGAGCCTATCGACCCGACGTCCGTCCATGCCGGCAGCGTCCAGCTCCTCGGACCGGCTCCGGTGTCCGCCACCCTGGTATCTGTCTCGAACGGAGCCGGGGTGGAGATCATCCCCGACGGCCTCCTCCAACCCTCCACGGTCCACACCATCGCCGTGAGCGGGATCCGGGACCTGTCGGGCGAGTCGCTGGCCGAGCCGTTCTCCAGCCAGTTCACGTCGGCCGCCGCCGGGGCCGCTCTGACGAGCGCCATCGTCTTCGAGTCGAGGCGCAGCGCGCGGGGAGAGATCTGGTTCATGGGCGAGGATGGCTCCGATCCCATCCAGCTCGTCGGGATGGTCGACGGTGGTCAGGCCACCGGACCCGCCCTCTCCCCGGACGGTCGTACCGTGGCGTTCTCCGTTGCGCCCCTGGGTGGCGAGTGGGACATCTACGTGATTGGCGTCGACGGCACGGGGCTGACGAATCTCACGGCCCACCCCGCCTTCGACGGCTGGCGACCCGCGTGGTCTCCGGACGGCTCGAGGATCAGCTTCTTCTCGACCCGGGACGATCCGGTGAACGACGAGATCTACGTCATGAACGCAGACGGGACGGAGGTGACCCGGCTAACGGATCACCCGGCCGATGACGCCATGTCCACCTGGTCTCCGGACGGCACCCGGATCGCCTTCGAGACCAACCGGGACGGCAACTTCGACATCTACGTCATGAACGCCGACGGGACCGATCCGCAGCCGCTCACCCGACACCCCGCCGACGACGAATGGCCGGCCTGGTCGCCCGACGGCACCCGGATCG
>JARRLD010000077.1:0-34600 GCA_037387345.1 Gemmatimonadota bacterium | reverse complement strand
CCTCCCGAACACGTCCCGGCAACCATGGCAACATCAGATCAGCTGACCCGACGGTCGGTCCTCCTCAGCGCCCTCCTCCTGGCTGCGCCGAGGGCCTCGCTCGGACAGGTCGGGGAAAGCGGCGCTGCTGCACGTCGTCAGGAGGCGTCGGATTCAGCCGCCGTCGTGGAGGTGGTCGACGCGTTCCATCGGGCGCTTGCCACCGGAGACACGGCTCGCGTCCGCGCGATGCTCGGCGGTGAGGTCCGCGTGCTCGAGAGCGGAGGCCTCGAGACGAGGGAGGAGTACCTCTCCCACCACCTCCCCGGCGACGTGGCGTTCGCCTCCACCGTCGCTCGGGAACGGGGTCCCGTCGAGGTGACCGTCATGGGCGACGTGGCCTGGGCCGTATCCAGCAGTCGGACCACGGGCACGTTCCGGGGCAGCGAGGTCGACTCCCAGGGCGCCGAGCTCATGGTCCTCGCGCGGGAAGGTGACGCGTGGACGATCCAGGCGATCCACTGGTCCTCGCGGCCGCTGCGGCGGTGACGCGAAGCCCCCCGGCGCGGCCGGGGCCGCGGACGAGGGCCCCCTCGCTGCGCTGAAGAGTCCTTCACTCGGATTTCACGCTGCCTTCATGGTCTCCTCGACACGTTGTTCGTTTGTATTGTCCGCGCTCCACTCCGGCCATGAGGCGCGACGTCGAACCGGGCGTCGGCTCCTGTGGGCTCTGCGAGCGGAGCGGACCCTCCTCTGCCCGTGAGTGTGCTGATGACGGCAAAGACGTGGCTCATTCCGATCCTGTTGGCGGCCTCGACCGCTGCTGGTCCACCGGCCCCGGACTCCGTGGGGGTGTTCCACCTGGAGCTCGAGAAGTCGGAGCCGGTGGACGGGACCTCCGTGGCGGCCGTCTCCGAGGTATGCCTGTGGTTCACGCAAACACCGCAGGACGGGACGACCTCCATCCGCGTGCTGGATGAGGCGGGTGAGCCGGTTGCCACTGGCGAGGTGGTCCAGGACGAGGAGGACGGCAGCCTGTTCAGCGTGTCTGTGCCCGACGCACTCCCCGAGGGGCCCTACACCGTGGTCTGGAGGGCGATGGGGGCGGACGGCCACGTGGTCCGTGGCGAGGTCTCCTTCAGGGTCACCGCGCCCTGACACCGTGCCTCTGCTGACTGCCGCGGTCGGCTGGCTCGCGGGCGGGCTGCTGTTCGTTGGGTTGATCCTCTCCATCGGCGTCGTCGCCGCCCGCTGGCTCATCCTCCCGGGCGAGGTCGGCTCGGATGATCTTCCGTCGCCCTCACGGCTCACGACGGACATCGCTCGGATCGGGCGAACGGCCGGTGCCCTGCTCGCCATGGCCCTGGCGCTCGTCCTCGTGCGCCAGCTTCTGGAGTTCCACGATCCGTTCGCGTCCTGGGGTGGGGACGCCCGACTGCTCGTCTTCGGTACCCCGTGGGGTACGAGCTGGCTCTGGGCCGCCGCGGTCTCACTGGTCGCGTTCGGGGGCTTCCGTCTGGCCGCGACGGGCCGCGGAACCGGTTGGTGGGTGGCCAGCGCGGCCATTCTGGCCCTGGGAGCGTTTCCGGCCTTCACCGGCCACGCCAGCGGTACCGGGGGCCTGCGGCCGGTCACCCTGATTGCGGACACCCTGCACGTCTGGGCTGCAGGGGGCTGGATAGGGGGGCTGACCCTCGTGCTAATCCTCGAGCGCCGATGGAGGCGGGAGGCCACCCTCGGCCCCGGCAGCCTTCTGCCGACCCTGGTTCCGGCCTTTTCCCGCCTGGCGATGGTGTGTGTCGGGCTGCTGATCGCCACGGGGCTGTTCGCTTCCTGGATCCACCTGCCCGACGTCGCGGCCCTCTGGTCCTCGAGATACGGCCGGATCCTGACGGCGAAGCTCCTGCTGGTGGGGTTCGTCCTGGCCCTGGGCGCGCTGAACTGGCGGCGCCTCAAGCCTCGGCTGGGGGAGCCGGGAGGCTCGGACGACCTTCGAAGATCGGCTGCGGTCGAGCTGCTGGTGGCGTACGTCGTGATCGGCGTCACCGCTGCCCTGGTACGGACGTCTCCCCCCGGACACTGACGGCAGCTCCAGGCGCAACGTCCGTTGCGCAAATACTGTCATACTGATAGAGTTCGGTCGATTCTATCACAATGACAGTATCTGACCATGGCCGACATGCCCGATCCGACGCACGACCTTCCGCTCCACCCCCTCGAGTTCCGTATCCTTCTCGCCCTCCTCGAGGGGGCCAGCTACGGGACCCGCATCGTCGAGCACATCGAGGCGGTCGAGGGACACCGGATGACGCTGTACCCCGCGAACCTGTACCGCCGTATCCGTGATCTCCTCGCGCGGGGGCTTCTGGCGGAGGCCTCGGCCCCGCAGGGGGCGGACCCCCGGAGGACGTATCTCCGGATCACCGCCGTGGGTCGGGCCGTGGCCCGGGCCGAGGCGCGTCGTCTTCAGGAGCTGGTGGGCGAGGCTGCCCGACACCGGCTGCTTCCCGGGAGCTGACGGTGGCCCACCGCACGCCCCGGAGGCGCCTCTACCGGATCCTCCTGAGGCTCCTGCCGCGAGACGTCCGGGAGCAGTGGGGTCGGGACATGGAGGAGGTATTCGCCCACCGCCTCGCGCGGGACGGGGGTTCGCCGCTGCGCAGCGTCACCGTGTGGATTCGGGCCGTGGCGGATCTGCTGGGCCACGCGGCGGCAGAGCGATGGGCGCCCCGGAGAGGGGGAAAGGGAGGAGGCTGGAGGATGACAGGACAGGACCTTCGCTACGCCGTGCGGGCCGTAGGCAGGGCCCCGGTGTTTGCTCTGGCTGCGGTGGTAACGCTGGCTCTGGGGATCGGGTCGGTGACGGCGACCTTCTCCGTGGTCCACGCCGTGTTGTTGGAGGAGCTGCCCTATCAGGCCCCCGACCGCCTCGTGATGGTGTGGCCCGAGGAGAACTACAACAAGGCGATGGTGGCCAGCACCCTGGAGGCCGTTCCCGCGCTGGAGTCGCTCAGCGGCTACTCCGTGTGGGACTTCACCCTCACGGGCGAGGGGGAGCCCCGCGAGGTGAAGGGGGTCCTGGTCTCGGCCGGTCATTTCGAGCTGCTGGGCGTCGAAGCGGCCCTGGGACGGACGTTCACGCCCGAGGAGGGGGAGCCCGGACGAGCCGGCGTCGTCGTCCTCTCCCACGGCCTGTGGGTGCGCGCCTTCGGTGCGGACCCGGACGTGCTCGGTCGTGTCCTGGAGCTGTCCGGGGCGGAGTACGATCGCCGGACCGTGGTGGGCATCATGCCGGCCGGCTACGACCCGCTCCTGGGAGAAGGAGACCTGTGGGTTCCCCTCGAGACGGATCCGTCCCTATCTCCGGAAGAGGACGGGTCGTGGTTCGTCAACGGGCGCATCGGCAGGCTGGCACCGGGGATCGCCCTGGAGCAGGCCCAGGAGCAGGTGCGCGCCTACGCTCTGGCCATCCAGGCTCGCATGCCGCGGCTACTCGATGTCGAGGACGCTCGAACCGCCACGGTGCAGCCGCTGCGGACCTTCGTCGCCCAGGGATTGGACCGGGTCCTGTGGGTGGCCCTGGGCGCGGTGTCCCTGGTGCTCCTCATCGCCGCGGCCAACGTCACCAACCTCCTGTTGGCACGGGGTGAGGCCCGGGCCCGGGACATCGCCGTCCGATCCGCTCTGGGTGCGCCTCGCCGGCGGATGATGCGGATGCTCATGGCGGAGAGCGGATTCCTGGGAGGGGCCGGGGGCATCCTGGGGGTGCTGCTCGCCTACGGTCTCGTCCACGTTCTGGTCCGGAGCGCCCCCGCGGACTTTCCGCGGATCCAGGAGGTCGACGTGGACCGCGCGGTTCTCACGTTCGCGGTGGCGGTCACGCTCCTGGCCACGCTGGTGGCGGGTTTCGTTCCTGCATGGCGAGGAAGTCGCGCCAACGTCGTGTCCTCTCTCGGGGGCGGAGCGAGGGGCGCGGGGGGGCGGGGATCGAGCAGGCTGAACAACACGCTCGTAGGAGCCCAGGTGGGGTTGGCCGTCATGGTTGTGGTCGGCTCGGGGCTGATGCTGCGCTCCCTTCACCGGCGTCTGGAGGTGGATCCCGGGATCCGAGGCGAAGGCGTCCTCACGCTCCACCCGAATCCACCGGAGAGCCGGTACACCGAGGCCTCGGCCTACCGGCAGTACTACGCCGAGGTCCTGCGACGGGTGGGCGGTCTGCCGGGTGTGCGATCCGTCGGAGCCATCAACCTGCTGCCCGGCACCCAATCAAACTGGAGCTTTCCCACCTATCCTGAGGACGTCGACATTGCGGAGGACGGGACGGTTCCCTCGGTGAACTTCAGGGGTGTGGTTCCCGGGTACTTCGAGACCGTGGGAATCCCGCTGCTTCGTGGGCGGGTCCTCGAGGCAGGGGACCGAACGGACGCCGAGGCCGTGCTGGTGGTGAACGAGGCGTTCGTGAAGGAGTTCTGGCCCGACGGAACCGCGCTGGGGAAGGGGGTCAGGGTGTTCTCCCGAACCGGAGCCCCGTACCGGGTGGTGGGCGTGGTCGCCGACGTTCGGCAGCACAGCCGGAAAGAGGAGCCACGCCCCGAGCTCTACGTCTCGTACGAGCAGTGGGGCTGGGGCGCCATCTGGTCCGTGGACCCGGACGTGCCCATCTCGGGCCTCGACGAGCTGGCCGCCGTCATGGGCCGATCCACCGGCACGACGCGCTTTCTGGCACTGCTCCTGACCGGCTTCGGCATGCTTGCGCTCTGCCTCGGCGCCGTGGGGGTCTTTGGGGTCACCACCTACATGGTCGGGCGGCGAACGCCCGAGCTCGGCGTGCGGATCGCCCTGGGTGGCTCCCGAATCTCGGTGCTCGCTACCGCGTTGCGTGGGAGCCTCACCCCGGTGCTGGCGGGGATGCTGGTGGGCCTTCTGGGCGCCGCCTCCACGTCGGGTCTGCTGGACAGCGTGCTGTACGGGATCGAGCCCACCGACCCCGTGACCTTCGCGGGCGTGTCGTTGCTCCTCGTGGGAGTGGCGACCCTCGCGACCCTGCTGCCCGCATGGAGGACGACCCGTCGGATGGACCCCGTTCGCGTGCTGAACGGCGACTGAGCCCGTCGGAGCCGGGCCGTCAGTCCGTCCTGAGCGCCTCTGTCGGTTGGATTCGGGCGGCGGCCCGCGCGGGGATCGAGCTCGCCAGGATCGACACAAAGAGCAGGACCATCGTGGCTGCTGCCACCACACGGGGCTCGACGGGATCGACCTCGAAGAGAACCGCGTCCAGAGCCTGGCCCATGGCCACCGAGACCGCGACACCCACCACGAGTCCCGCCACCACGGGAAGAAGAGCGTCGCGCACCATCAGGAGGGTCATCTGCGCGGGAGCGCCTCCCAGGGCCAGGCGGACGCCCATCTCCCCGGACCGCTGGGCCGTCGTGTGGGCGACGACGCTGAAGATGCCCACGGCTCCCAGCGCCAACGCCAGCGCCGAGAAGAGGCCGAAGATCTCTCCCAGGGCCCGTTGTGCTCCAACCTGCCCGTCCAGAACGGATCGCATGGTGCGGATGCGGTAGAGGGCGGCCCGCGGGGCGACCTCGGACAGGCGCGCCCGGATGCCCGGAACCAGGCTCCCCGGATCGACGCCGTCGGCGCGCACCGACAGGTAGCACGTGAAGCCCCACGCAGCGGACTGGGCCAGCGGCGTGTACACCTCGATCCGGGAGGGGCTCGTGAGCTCGTAGTGACGGACGTGACGGGTCACCCCCACCACCGTCCGCCACACGTCCTCCCACGCTCCGTCGGCGGTACGGGTCTGCTCGAAGGTGACACGCCTGCCGAGAGGATCCTCCCCGGGCCACCGGGATCGGGCCAGGGACCCATCGACGATGGCGACCCTGGCGTCGTCCCAGGTATCCGCGTCGGTGAAGCCTCGTCCCCGAACGACCTCGATCCCGTAGGTATCGAAGTACTCGGGGCTGACCATGGTGAGGAGCACCGACTCGCCTCGATCGCCGGGGGGCGTGCCCTCGTCTCGATACCGCATCTCCCACGAGTTGCCGGAGAGAGGGAAGTGGTTCGACGCGGCCACGTCCCTCACACCGGGAAGGACTCGGAGGCCTTCGCGCAGCTCCTGCATCGACTGGATCCACACAGCGCGGGTCGAGTCGGCGCTGCCGGGCAGCTGGACGCGCAAGGTCAGGACGTCCGAGCCGTCGAAGCCCTTGTCGACGGTCTGGAGGTTGGCCAGGCTCTGGAAAAGCAGGCCCGCCCCGACGAGGAGCACCACGGAGAATGTGACCTCCGCCCCGACCATCACGCCGCGGAGGCGTCCCCTGCGCCCCACCGTGCGGGTGGCTTCCCGGAGACGGTCGGCCAGGTGCGTGTGCCGGGAAAGCCCCACCTGGACGAGGCCGGCCACGAGCGCCGCTCCCAGCGACACCAGACCGGCGAACAGGAGCACTCCTCCGTCGACGTCGATGCCGGCGACGAGTGCGTGGGGCAGGTGATCTCCTGCCACGGAGAGCAGCAGGCGAAGGCCCTGGACCCCGATCATCGAGCCTGCCACCCACGCGAGAAGGCCGTAGACGAGGCTCTCCGTGAGGAGCTGGCGCACCACCCTGAGACGGCCCGCGCCCAGCGCCGAGCGCACCGCGAGCTCACCCTGACGGGATTCCCCCCTCACCAACAGCAGGGTCGCCACGTTGGCGCACGCGACGAGGAGCACGAGGGCGACGGCAGCCAGAAGGAGCTGCGCCTGCCGCTCGGTATCGCCGAGATACCAACGTCTCAGGGGTGTCACGTGGCCTATGCCGGTCTCCTCCCCCACCTCGTCCGCGAGGCGGGCGCCGACGGCCAGCAGCTCTGCCTGGGCCGTGCTGACGTCGACGCCGGCCGCCAGTCGGGCGAGGATCTCGGTGCCGCTGCCCGTGCCCCGGTCGTCCCACGGGATCCGGCTGGCCACGTAGCCCATGGGGAGATAGGCCAGCACCTCCCCGTAGGGGACGAAGTCCGGCGGCATGACGCCCACGACGGTCCAGGGTTCGTCGAAGAGGCGGATCGACGTGCCCACGATGTCAGGGTCCCCGCCCATCTCGTTGAGCCAGAGGCTGTGGGAAAGCACGACGACCGGTCTGGCTCCCGGCTCCGACTCCGACGCCGAGAAGGTCCTTCCCAGCGCGGCATCCACCCCGAGGGTCTCGAAGAAGCCTCCATGCACCCACCCCACCTCGATCACCCGACTTCCCTCCGGGCCCAACATGCGGGCCGAGCCGGGCAGGATGGCGCTGAAGCGGTCGAAGCTCTCCGTGCGATCCTTCCAGTCGCGGTAGTTGGGCAGGCTCACCGACGCGAGAAATCCGTTGGGGGTGCGCTGGTTGATGAGCACCAGGCGGTCTGCCCCCGCGTAGGGGAGAGGCTCGAGGAGCAGCCCGTTCACCACGGAGGAGATCGCCGTGGTGGATCCTATCCCCAGGGCCAGGGTCACCACGACCAGGCTCGCGAAGCCTGGCCGTCGCGCAAGGTTGCGAGCCGCGAAGCGCAGGTCCTGCGTCAGCTGTTCCATCATCCGTCTCCCCTCCCGATCCCGTTTCTGTTCCCGTGTGTATCGGACGACGACGCCCCCGACCTCTCCCGTGAGCCAGAGGCCCCGGCGGATCCCCCTGGACCTGGCGGCATAGCGCTCCTCGAGGTCGCCGAGAAGTCCCGCCCGGGCCACGTTCCCGCGAACCACGCCCTCGAGGATCCGCACGGCCCATCGAGGCAGGCGCGAGCCGCTCATCCCTCGTACGCCTCGTCGAGATCCCGCCACATGTTCAGCAGCGCCTCGCGGGACTGCCGTGCCTCCTCGAGCCCCTGGCTGGTGACCTCCACGTATCGGCGGGGGCGACCGCCCCGTCCGTCCGAGGGATCCGCCAGCCGCGAGCGGACCAGCCCCTTTCGCTCCATGCGGTCGAGGGTGACGGAAAGGGCCCCGCTGCTTACGTCCCTGGCCGCGTGCCTGGCGATGTCCTCGATGATGGAGACGCCGTAGGCGTGGTCCTCCAGCCGGAGAATGGCGGCCAGGACCATCTGCTCGAACTCTCCCAGGAAGCGGTTGCCGGGTGACATCCAGGCTCCTCCCTTTCGCTACCCAACGTTGTAAGGAATGCAAACTTACCCTGTAGGGTTATGAGCGCAACCCCTGGTCCGGGGTGAATCGTGTACCTGGACGGACCCCCTTGCGTGTGGGTCCCGGCAGTGCTAAACATTGTTTATAAACTTTGTTTAAGGAGTGCTCATGGGCAGCCGCGAATACCTCGGTGAGTTCGAACAGGTCGTGCTTCTCGCCCTCGCCAGGACAAAGGGACCGGCCTACGGAGCGTCGATCCATCAGGAGATCCTGGATGCCGCAGGGAGGGACGTTTCGATCCCGGCGGTCTACGTCACCCTCAAGCGCATGGAGAAGAAGGGCCTCGTGTCCTCCGAGGTGACCGAGCCCTCCTCCGGCGGCCGGGCAACGCGGAACTACCGACTGCTCCCGGCGGGAGAGCGGGCGCTGGCGCGGTCCCGGGAGCTTCTGGAGCGCCTGTGGGACGGCGCCGGCGTGCACGCAGCAGGGGAGACCGCGTGAAGCCGCCCGCCCTGGCCCGGTTCCTGGCGGCCGTGGTGGGCGGTCGGGATGACCGCGACTTCGTCCTCGGGGATCTGGACGACGGGTTCCAGCGGGTCCTGGCCGAAAGGGGAGTGCGTGGCGCCCGCCGCTGGTATTGGTCACAGGTGCTGCGCGGGATCGGTTGGGCCGTGAGGCCGGACGCCGAGGTGATCCGGCGCAGGAGCTGGGAGGGGACCGCCGGGGACCTGCGCATGGGCGTCCGGACCCTGAGGAAAAGGCCGATCTACGCCGTCGGAGTCATCGGTACCCTGGCCCTCGGACTCGGCTCGGCTGCGCTGGTCTTCACGGTGACCTGGAGGGTGTGGCTCGCTCCCATGCCCTTCCCCGATCCGGACCGGGTCGTGCGGGTGTTCGAGACGGAGCCCGTGGACATGACGAGCGCCGTGGAGGGCGGCGCGGAACAGCGCACCCGATGGAGGATCTCGCCTCCGCTGCTGGAGGACATGCGCGCCAACGACTGGACGACCCTGGAGGCCGTTGCCGGCGTCTCGGACCACATCGTCGACTGGGAGCAGGACGACGAGGCACGCCGCGTGACGACCCTCGCGGTCTCCCCGGAGCTGTTCGCGATCCTCGGAATCGTGCCGGAGGCCGGGCGGCTGCTCTCCTCCGATCCGGAGGTCCCCGAGGTCGTGCTCACCACCGACTTCTGGGCCCGCGCCTTCGGCCGGGATCCCGGGGTGTTGGGGTCCACGACCATGGAGCTCGACGGCGCGCCCCATACGGTGGTGGGCGTGGTGCGCCTACCCTCCGGGTACCCGTCGGACGCCGACCTCGTCACTCGCCTCTCCTTCGTGGAGGAGCAGCTCGGGGAAGGGATGCGAGGCGCTCGGTACCTCGACGTGGTCGCGCGCGTCCGCCCTGAGCACTCCGTCGCCGAAGCCAGCTCCGAGGCCGCGTCCTTCGTGCGAGCGCTGGGCGAGTCCTACGGGAACCATGCCGGGTGGGGAGCGGAGCTGGTGGTTCTGGGCGACGATCTCACCGAGCCGTTCCGCGGCGTGCTGTCGCTCCTGCTGGCCGCGGGAGTGACCTTCCTGTTGCTGGCGGTGATCAACGTCGGCGGGCTGGTGGCGGCGCGGCGCGCGGAGGCTCGCCACGACCGGGCCGTGCGCCTTGCCCTGGGCGCGTCCAGAGGGCGCCTGCTGCGCACATCCGCCGTCGAAGGCCTCCTGGTGGGCGGATTGGCGGCAGCCGCGGGCCTCGTCGGGGCCTACTGGCTT
Organism: Gemmatimonadota bacterium; assembly: GCA_037387345.1. Taxonomy (GTDB): domain Bacteria; phylum Gemmatimonadota; class Gemmatimonadetes; order Longimicrobiales; family Gaopeijiaceae; genus SZUA-318. The sequence continues at coordinate 24,757 of JARRLD010000077.1, read as the reverse complement.
CTCGGTCCGATCCGGGCTCTGGTCCCCCCGGATGTTCCCCGGCTGTCGGAGGTGGGGCTGACGCCCCCCCTCATGGCGTTGGTCCTGGGGATCGGTCTCGGACTGGGCGTGGGGGTAGGCGTGGTGGGCCACTGGCTGTCGCGCGGGGGCGCGGCGTTCCGGCCCGACGACAGGGAGCCGGTCTCCGCGCTCGGGGGTCGACGCGCCCTTGTGGTGGGGCAGGTGGCGTTGACCACGCTCCTGACCACCGGGGGCATCGCGGTGCTGCGCTACGCGTCGGAGCTCCGGAGCATCGACGTGGGCTTCGAGGCCGAGGGGCTGCGCTCGTCCTGGATGACGCTGAGCCAACAGCGGTTCCCAGGCGAGGAGGAGTGGCTGGGGGTATGGCAGGGCATGCTCGACGGCATGCAGGCCCGGGGCATCGACGCGGCCGTCGCCACGAACCCGCCCATGTCGGGCTCGAACTGGCTGTTCGGCTTCCAGGCCGACGATGCTCCCGACCAGGGGTTCGCCCAGCATCACAGCGTCTCGGAGGGATACTTCGACGCCATGGGGATCGACGTCCTCGAAGGTCGCGTGTTCGACCCGGACGACCGCGCCTCCTCGGCGCCCGTGGTGGTGGTCAACGAGGCCTTTGCCGAAGAGTACTTCCCCCGGGGCGATGCCATCGGTCGGGAGGTCCGGGTGGTGGGCGACCTGCGGACCGTCGTGGGAATCGTCGGCTCGACCCGGCACTACGGGCCGTCGGCCGAGGTCCAGCTCGAGATGTACGTCCCCCTCGGTCAGAACCCGTGGCCCAACGGCGCGATCCTCATGCGGACCGAGCGGAGCGACGCCGACGCGGTCCTCACGGACGTCGCACGTGCCATCGATCCGTCCCTGGAGGCCACGTCGACCATCCCGTACACCGCCTACCTGGACGAGTGGTTCGCGCCGCTCCGGCTCCAGCTGGTTCTGGTGGGGACGCTCGCGTTCCTGGGCCTGACCCTGGCCTCGCTGGGCCTGTACGCCCTGGTGGCGTATCACGTGTCGACGCGTCGTCGGGAGATCGGGATCCGAATGGCACTCGGGGCGCCGGTGGATCGGGTCCTGCGGGGCGTGGTGGGGCAGGGACTGTTGTTGGCCGGCATGGGAGGGCTAGGCGGATTGATCGCCTGGTATGCCCTCCTCCCGACGACGCGGGACCTCGTGGAAGGCGTGAATCCCACGGACCCGCTGGTTCCCGTGCTGGTGGCGATGGTCGTGGGTGTGGCGTGCCTGCTCGCCACGGTGGTTCCGGCGTGGCGGGCGACCTCGGTGGATCCCGTGGTGACCCTGAAGGCGGAATGAGGCTAGGATCCTCCGCTTCGGCGGGGTAACGCTTCGACCAGGGTCGCTCCCCGCCGCCACCCCTGCACCCGGAACAAGCGCGACCGGCTCGCAGTCTGGCCCGAGTCCCGATCCATCACGGTCACCGTGAGGCGGTAGCCGCCCTCAGGCAACGACGCCTCCACCCGGCGCAGCTCCCGCACGGAGCCGTCGGGACCGGCGGGGGATTCTCCCGAGAATCGGGTACGGACGGTACTGCGGTCGCGTCCCTCCCAGTCCTCGGGAACATCCACGGGCTCGATGGAGACCTCGGTGACGTACCGGTTGCCGGTCGGGAGGTTGTAGACCTCGTAGTAGACGTCGAAGGACCCCTCGGGGAACTGGCTGGTCGGAAAGAGCGCGAGCGTGACGTCACCCCGCGTCCAGCCGGCCTCCGCGTCCGGCCGCCCCATCGCCACATCGCTGAGCATCAGGTGGGTCCCTCGATAGTCCGGAACCGGGAAAGGCGCGTCGTAGAGCTGCCCGATTCCAGGTGTCGTGGCATCCGTCATCACCACGCGGTGCACCGTGGTGACCGAGGGAGGCGCCTGCACCTCGACGTGCGTGTGCAGCAGATGGTCTCCGTCCAGTGGGCGGAGCAGGCTCACGAATACGGAGTCGTCGGCGCGGGACACCGAGTGGAGAACGGTATCGGACAGGACGAACGTCACGTCGAATCGGTAGCGCACCCGGTTGTCCTCGTTCTCCCTCTGCAGCCTCCCCACCGGTACGGCGAAGGAAGCGATGACGTCGGTGCCGCCGGCGTCGCCGCGGAACGTGTACAGATCGTAGAAGAACGGGAGGGGGCGGACGGCGCCCGCGAGGTCCGACACCGGACCGGCGACCGCGTCCGCCGAGTGCGGCCGGGTATCGGTGGCTGTTCTTCCCGCCGCCGCCACGGCCAGCGCGCACAGGAGAGAAGTCAGGCCTCGGAACATGGTCGCGTCCTGGGGGAGGAACCCTTGAGGGTGGTATACCGGCTCCGGGCTCGTTGTGTTTCGAAGGCGGCTCGAGCGCAGAGCTCCGCGATGAATACCCCGCGATCCCGGAGACGCTCCGCGGAGGCGGGTCCGAGCCCCCCTGGCGAGTGCCCCTGCCGTTGCCCCCTGCGGTCATGGCGGCGAGGATTCCTCCATGAGCACGGAGTCGGCTTCTGGGGGTATCGTCTTCCTGGACCACACGGCCGACGTGGGTCTGGCCGTGTCGGCGCCGACCCTGCCCGAGCTGTTCATCCGAACGGCCCGGGGGATGACGCTGCTGATTCACGGGACGGAGCGTGAAAAGTGCCGCGCCACAGACCCGGGTGGGAGAGAGCCTACGCGCATCGAGCGAAGGATGAGCCTCCGGGCCGACGACCTCCCTGGCCTCCTCAGGTTGTGGCTGAGAGAGCTCCTGTACTGGCACGAGTCGGAGGGAGTGTCCTTCGAGGATGCCCGGTTCGGGACGCTGTCCGAGACGCTGTTGGGCGCTCTGGTCACCGTGACGCCCGATGAGCACGAGCCCGTGCGCGAGATCAAAGGGGTGACGCTGCACGGGCTCGTCGCCGAGCGGGGGGACGGGGGGTGGGTGAGCCAGGTGATCTTCGACGTATGAAGACCGGAACGTCATGAGCAAGACCCACTCCCGACTGGAAGTCCGGCGGCTGGATCCCTACCGCTGGCTCATCCCCCGCCAGGGTCGTATGAACGTCGAGGGGATCATCTTCGCCGACGCGCGTCTCATGGAGGACATCCGGGGCGACGAGGCTGTCCAGCAGGTGGCCAATGTGGCCATGCTCCCGGGCATCGTGGGGCGCTCCATCGGTATGCCCGACATCCAGTGGGGGTACGGCTTCGCCATCGGCGGCGTCGCGGCCTTCGATCCTGAGGCAGGCGGGGTCATCTCTCCGGGCGGAGTCGGGTACGACATCAACTGCGGCGTCCGCCTCCTTCGCTCCCACTTGCAGATCGAAGACGTCCGGGATCGCGTGGCCGAGCTGTTGGACGAGCTTTTCACGTCCATCCCCGCCGGTGTGGGTCGCGGGTACAAGAAGTTCGTGCTCCGCCCCGACGATATCCGGAAGATCCTCACCCGGGGGGCGCGGTGGGCCGTGGACGAGGGCTTCGGCCGGCGAGAGGACCTGGACCGCATCGAGAGCCGCGGTACCTACGACGGAGCCGATCCGGACGCCGTCAGCGAACGGGCGGTCCAACGGGGCAGGGACCAGGTGGGCACCGTGGGCAGCGGCAACCACTTCATCGAGGTGGGATACGTCGACGAGACCTACGACGACGGCGCCGCCCACGCGCTGGGCCTCGACCCCGGGACGGTGACGATCTTCATCCACTCCGGGTCCCGGGGTCTGGGCTACCAGGTCTGCGACGACTACCTGGACGTCATGCTCAGGGCGGCCCGGCACCACGGGATCGACCTCCCCGACCGTCAGCTCGCCTGTGCCCCTCTGGACTCGCCCGAGGCGAAGCGGTACCTGGGCGCCATGCGCTCGGCGTCGAACTTCGCCTTCGCAAACCGCCAGATGATGGGGTATCGCGTCAGGCTGGCGTTCGAGACGGTGCTCCGACGGTCCGAGGAGGATCTGGGTCTGGATCTTGTGTACGACGTCTCCCACAACAACGCCAAGTTCGAGCGGCATGTGGTCGATGGCTACGAGCGGGAGCTGTGCGTACACCGCAAGGGCGCGACCCGGGCGTTTCCGCCGGGCCATCCCGACCTGGGGGAGCGGTTCCGCCATCTCGGGCAGCCGGTGCTCATCCCCGGCGACATGGGGCGCTACTCCTATGTCCTCCTGGGGACCCAGGGCGCGTATGACGAGACCTTCGGATCCACGTGCCACGGGGCGGGACGGCGCATGAGCCGTCGGCAGGCCAAGCGTGAAACCCGGGGCCGGGACCTGCAGCGGGAGTTCCGGGAGCAGGGCATCGAGGTACGGGCGTCGTCCGGTGCCACCGTGGCGGAAGAGGTGCCCGAGGCCTACAAGGATGTGGCAGACGTGGTGGGGGTCGTGCACGCCGCGGGCATCGGTCGGAAGGTCGCGAGGCTCAGGCCCCTGGGGGTGCTGAAGGGGTAGCTCGCTCCTCCCGGGTCACGAGCCCTCCTGCAGCTCCGCCACGAGCCGGGTTGCCCTTGCGACCAGGAGGGAGTCGGACGCCTGCGCGATCGAGGGAACGCCTGCGGCTTGCCTGAGGGCCTCGAGGCCCAGGGCCGGCCGGTCGGTGTCGAGGTAGAGGACCCCCAGCTCCAGCGCATGCCGGGGATTCCAGGGCTCCAGCTCCCGGGCCCTGGAGAAGTGGTACTCCGCCTGCTCCCACGAAGCGCCATCCAGCGCCTCCGCGCCCAGGATCCTGCCGGCAATGAAGCGTACGAATGAGCTGAGGCGCATGGCCGCGGCGTGGAGGCGTCCGAGGACGTGGTGGGCGCCGGCGTGGTTCGGATCCAGGCCGAGGGCGGTCTCGGCCTCCCACCGCGTCTCGCCGGCCAGACGCATCTTCTCCCGTGTTCCGGCGAGCTCGAGGATGTTGCCCAGGGCCACAGAGTAGAGGTAGTGGGCGTCCGCATCGTCCTGGGCGGCCAGCACCAGCGCCTGGGCGGTGTCGACGGCTTCGCGAAAGGCCGCCAGGGAGTCCTCGCGGGAGGGGGCCAGGATCCCGGCTTCGACAGCGTGACGCACCAGGTCGGCTCGCCGACGGTACGTGACCGCCGGATCCTCGGTGGGCCCGTGCCCTGCCGAGAGCGTCGGGACCACCACGGGACGGCGCAGGCCTGTGGTCTGCGCCCCCAGGTCCGGCGGTCCCGGAAGGGTCAGGGCGAACGCGAGGGCGAGTGAGGTGACGGCCGCGCTCCGTGCCACCGCGGCCTTCTTCACGCCCTTCTGTACCTGGGCCGTCCCGCCCGCGGCCAGAGCTGGATCGGGAGGTGTCGAGTCGCGGTCGGCCTGGCTTCCCGGCCTGAGCGTGTAGGCCAGAATGAGCGCTCCCACCGCGGCAGGCAGGTACAGCAGGAAGAAGCGGGATGCCAGGGTGAACGGCACCAGCAGGTGGGTCGGCAGGAGGATGTGCATGAGGGCGGCCGTGCTGAGCTCTCCGATCCCGCTTCCGCCGGGCGTGGGCGCCACGTACAGGATGAAGGTCAGGAGCGCCTGCACGGCCAGCGTGGTGACGTACGACCCGTCCACTCCCAGACCTCGCATGAGGAACCAGGCCAGCGTGAACTTGTTGAGGTACAGGATCACGGTGAGGACCAGGCTGGCCACGGGCAGGAGCGGCCACTCGCGGAGGCACCGGACACACGACTCGCGGTAGCGTTCGGCGCTCTCGACCAGGACTTCTCCGGACCTTCGGATGACCCGAGCCCACTCCCGGGGATTGCCCTCCAGCCGCCGGGTCAACGCGTTGATGGGGCGAGCCAACAGGTCAGGTCGAGTCAGGCTCACCGCGATGAAGACCATCCCACCCACGAAGGCCACGAACGCCCACTGGATCAGGCTCTGGATCGCCACGTTGGAGAACTGGTCCTGGAGGTACCACGCGGCGCTGCCCCCGACGACGAAGAAGAAGACCAGCGTCGCGACGAAGTTGACCATCAGGACCGAGAGCACGTCCGGCACCGAGATCCCGCCCCTGTACAACATGAAGATCTGGCCGGGACCGCCCCCGGTCTGGGAAGGCGTGATGGCCCCGGTGAAGCGACCCACCAGGTCCGCCTTGAAGGGGACGGAAAGGCGGGTGCCCGGCTCGAGTCGTCGTCGCGTCCCATGATTCCTCCCTCACGGCCGCCCGCGTCCGAACACTCTCTCGCGACCCGGTCGGGCCGGAGGGCCCCCTCGCCGGCTGGAGCATGGGCAGGGGCTGGACCCGCGGGCGCGCGGCCTGCGGAACGAGCTCACGCGCCACGCCTTCGCCGGCCACGATCCGCTCCCTGAAGCGCTTCAGGAAGTAATGGATGGTCTCGATGCGGATCTTGATGGAGCCCGACGGCTTGTTCTCGTCGAGGTCCTTGAAGCAGAAGAGGGGGGTGCCCGACACCTCGACGATGCCCTCGATGACCGAGAAGATCGGAGCGTCGTGGCCGCACCGGAAGCTGTTCACCTCCAGCGCGATGAGGTTGGGATGCCGCGCCGCGAACTTGGCTGCCCACAGCTTCCAGTTGGAGTTCTCGCTGTAGGCGTTCTTCCAGACGTCGCGCACGTCCAGCGGATCTGCGATGATGCCGGCCCGCACCTCGTCTCCGAAGAGCGGCTCGAGCACGTCGTCATCGATGGGAAGGCTGGTGGGGGTGAAGATCGGGTAGCCGAGCTTCTGGAACTGGCCCAGGATCTCGTGGTTGATGCCCTGATCGGCGTGGTACGGTCGCCCCAGGAGGACGATGCCGATCCGGTCCTCACGCTCCAGGCGCTTCAGCTCCTCCCTGGTGAGGGCCCTCTGCTGGTCGCCGAACGCGTCCTGAGCGTCGAGCCCCGCCTGGATGGCCCGCCGGTTCTCGGCGGCGGTCACGCCGAGGACATCCTCGAACGCCTCGTACATCTGCCGCTCGAAGAGCTCGGGCTGGCCGATGTTCACGAAGGTGTTCATGAAGCGGATGCCCTTCTGCGCGAAGAGGTCCGTCTCCTTCATGAACGCCGCCCGGGTGGCCTCGGGCGTGGCCGTGATGGTGGGGCAGATGCGGTGGCCCAGGGCGGCCTCCATCACGGAGGGAACGTCGTCGACCATCGGGAAGAAGATGATATCCAGGGGCTTCTTCGCGTGCTTCACGTGGACGAGGTTGTGCACGTGGGGAATCGCCAGCTTGCTCGGGTAGCACGGGTCGATGGCCCCCCGCTTCGCACCTTCCCTGTACAGCGCCTGGGACGTCGTGTCCGAGAAGACGATGTTCCTGGTCTGCACACCCAGGCTCTCGAAATAGGTCCGGAAGAGCGGAGCCGCGGTGTACATGGCCAGGACCTTGGGCATGCCGATGCGCAGATCCTTGCGTGCGTCGACGAGGCGCTGGCGCCGCCGGCGGGCAGCGGTGAAGGCCCACGGGTCGGGAGGATCGGCCACGCTGGGTGGGGAGAAGCTCCGAAACGCGTGCCGCGCAGCCACGTCCACCAGGTTCGGGGTGTCCCGTGTGGTGGCGTCCAGCTGCGCCTTGATGACCCGCATGTCGTCGACCTTCTCCACCAGGCCCTTCTCACAGGAGTTGCCCACGATGAGCCTGCGGGCGTCGGCGGCCAGGGGGACGGCCGAGCCCGAGTCGTCGTCGGCATCCGTGGACGTTCCGTTGGAGGACCGGCCGTTGGAGGGCCTGCCATTGGAGCTTCCGTCTCCGCCGGCGCAGGCCACCCGGACGTCGATGAAGGTCCGCAGGCACTCGTTCTTGCAGAAATGGCAGCGGGTACGCTCGTCCGTCGTCGTGGTGTAGGTGGTCGCGGCGGTCTGGTCGAGACCGATGAAGTCGGTGGCCGGCCGGTCTGCCTGGACCCTCATGGCCTCGATGGCCGCTCCGATGGCGCCGCTCTCCCCGCAGTGCTGGTGGACCACGATCTCCGGCTCCACGTCCTTGCCCTCGAACCGGTCGCGGATGAAATCCACCTGGGCCTTCACGGCCGCGAGGTTGTGTTGGGTCCCTCCCTGCAGGACGAAACGGGTCCCCAGCCGGGCCAGATTCGGGATCTGGGCCACGTACAGCCAGATGTTCTTGGGCAGGACCGCCGCCAGGCCGGCCATGATCTGCTCCGGCGTCCAACCCTGGCGCTGGAAGTTGACGATGTCGGACTGCAGGAACACGGCGCACCCGTACCCGAACAGGGGCATGGAGTCGGCCCGGAACGCCACGTCGGCGTAGTCCTCGACGGCGACCCCCAGACTCTGGGCCGTGCTCTGGAGGAAGTAGCCGTTCCCCGCCGAGCACTGGGTGTTGAGCTTGAAGTCCTTCACCTGGCCGTCCCTCAAGATCATGATCTTGATGTCCTGGCCACCCACGTCGCAGATGACGTCTACCTCGTCGTAGAAGTGGAGGGCCGAGGAGGTGTGGGCGACGGTCTCCACGATGGCCACGTCCGCCCCGAACACGTCCTTGAGCACGTCCTTGGCATAACCCGTGACGCCGAACCCCACCACGTCCAGAAACGCTCCCTGGCCCTCCACGGATGTCCGGAGCTTCGCGATGATCTCCTTGGTGTCCTCGATCGGGTTGCCCCCGGACAGCCGATAGGCCTTGCTGAGGACCCGGGCGTCCTCGGCCAAGAGCACGCCCTTCGTGGAGGTGGATCCGCCGTCGAGCCCGAGATAGGCGCGCACGCGCTGGCCAGCGCGGAACGTGGCCGGTACGAACGGAATGCTGCGGTAGCGCTCCTTGAACTCTGCCAGCTCCTCGGGGCTCCGGCTGAGTCCTGCGGCGACTACCGCCCGGGCCTCGCCCCCGCCCCGCTCCACGGCCCGCTCGAGGCCCGCCAATCCAGCGTAGCGGCCGATGTCCGCGTCCTCGGACTTGCCGTACTCCACCGCTCCGATGGCCGCGAAGAACTGGGCGTTGTCCGGCACGTAGATGAGCGAGGCCGGATCCACGCCCTCGGGGACGTAGACGTCACGCTCCTCCCAGATGGGGGGAATGTTGGCCTTCCACGCCTCCGCCATGCCCCGGATGAAGGTGTTGGGTCCACCCAGGAGGAGCACGTGGGGCCGCAGCGTGTGCCCGCGGGTGAGGACCGACAGGTTCTGTCCCACGATGGCGTCGAACAGGCTCGCCATGAGCTGGTCGGTGGGAATGCCGACGAGCTGGAGGCTGTTGATGTCGGTCTCGGCGAAGACGCCGCACTTGCCCGCGACGTGATGCAGCTTCAGTCCGTCGTACCCCTGCTTGGCCAGCTCCGTGGGTGGGATGCCCAGCTTGGCGCCGATCTTGTCCAGGACCGCTCCGGTCCCGCCGGCGCACTTGTCGTTCATGGTGGGGATCTTCTTCTTCCCCCCGGTGCTCGGATCGTCCTTGAAGATGATGATCTTCGCGTCCTGGCCGCCCAGCTCCACCACGGAGCCCACCTGGGGATGGAGGCGCTCCACGGCAAGGGCCACCGCATTCACCTCCTGGACGAACTTGGCTCCGATGCACTCCTCCAGGGCCGCGGCGCCACTTCCCGTGACGAACGCCCTGGTGCCGTTGCTGGAGACCTCCGGAAACGCCTTCTCGAGGGCGCGTAGCAGCTCCAGGACCTTGCCCAGCTGCTTCCCTTCGTGACGCTCGTAGTCGCTCCGCAGGATCTCGTCGGCGCCGGGATCCATGAGGACCGTCTTGACGGTCGTGGACCCGACATCGATCCCGATGGAAAGGGGCCTGGTGGTCATGTCAGCCTCCTCTCCCGGTGGATACGGCCTCAGGTCGGGCGTCGAGCAGCGAGCTCACGTGCAGGGCGAGGTTGGCGGCTCGTCCCACCACGCCCGGATGATGCGGGACCTTGTAGCTGGCGCGCGTGATCCGGGGGTGGTCCGCCGCGTAGGCCTTCATGTCGTCCAGCGTCCAGCGGCTGGCCGCCAGCACATCCGCCATCTCCTTGCGGGCCTTGTTCCGGGCCCCGCCGAGGGCCATCTGGACGCGGCTGTGCGCGATGACCTCCCCGTCACCCGATGTCTCGATGGGAAGGAAGATCATGCCCGGGTAGTCTTCCATAACCCGCGCCTGCACGCCATCGGACTGGGTGCTGGGCATGCACGTGAACGGCTTCACGCTCAACACCATGTGGCACAGGTGATGGGTGTGGTAGTAGATGTTCTCGGCGATTTCCATGTGGCTTTCGCCGGAGGTGGTGCGCCAGTTCCAATAGGGCCGTGCCAGACGCTCCATCAGAGCGTGGGGAACCATCTCGTGGAGCGTGCCGCCCATGGCGTCCAGGAGCCGTTTGTTCTCCCGACGGAGGATCCGTTCGGCCAGCGTCAGGATCCCCAGCTTCTTGTAGTAGGCCGTGTAGTGCTTCCACCGGCTCTCGCCGCCGAGAAGTCCCTTCCGGTCCCGGGCCTGCGACTTGTGCTGGTGCAGGAGCCACGAGAGCCGCGTGAAGAGGGTGCGGTCCACATAGACCTCGGCTCCCTCGCGCTCCAGGAAGCGATGGATGTGGAAGTTGCCGGCTCCCTCGGTGGTTTGCGCCCAGAACTCTCCGATGACCTTCACGATCGGACGGACCCGGAACGGATCGAGCTCGATCTCGTCGTAGGCCCGCCGGGCTGCCTCCATGGCCCCGGTGAACTGCTCCGAGGTCGTGAGGTGCCGGATCTTGGCCACGTACCGTGCGATGGTCTCGAGGCGGGTGCCAACGAAGATGCGGGTCCAGTGATCCTCGAGCTCGAAGATGTCGCGTTCCTTGATGACCCGATGGAGGTCGTCGACGACCGTCGACGTCACGGCGTCGACCGCGCCCGGCTCCACCTCGTAGGCGCGGATCTGGTAGGTGAACTGGTTCAGGACGTCGGCGATGTCGAAGGCCGTGATGAGCCCCAGAAAGAAATCCAGGTTCATGTCCAGCCCTGGATCCTCCCCCTTGGACTGGTCGATTCCGTCGTCGGTGCCGAACAGGAGGACCCGGAAGCCGTCGAAGCCCGCGTTGGCCGTGGCAGGCGGTACTCCGCCTCGTACATACCGAACCTGCACGTCCCGCAGGAGCCGGCGGTGACGAACACGTGGGTGTCGACGATCTCCTGGCGGCTCATCCCCCCGGCCTCGAGATCCTGGAGGTACTTCACCAGGTTCCCCACCGTGAAGTAGCTCGGGTTGCACAGCCCGTTGTTTCCGTACTCCCTGCCGGCGGTGTAGCTGTCCAGGGTGACGTTGGGCAGCGCCCGGCAGTTGTAGCCCAGCGACTGCACTGCCGCTTCCACCAGCTTGTCGTGCCGAGGCGAGAGCCCGCCCAGCAGGATGGTCGTGTTCGCCCGCTGGGAAGCCGTGAACGGACGCTCGACCGGCCGAAGGAAGTGCTGGCTGCGCTCGTCGGGTCCCGTGTCGGTGTCTCCTGCAGGTCTGCGCTGCGTCTCGATCTGGACGAGTCGGTGCTCGCGGACGCGGGAGCCGTGCTCGCTGGAGACCGCCGGCGTCATTCCGTTCCCGCGCTGGGATCCGTTGGTGGCGGCTCGGCCGTCAGCGCTCATGAACAGGTCCTCCTGATCGCGGGTCGATACGTGCGGACAGCCCTGCGCAGGGTCCAATGCGGCCTGGACCGGCTGTCCGACAGGTTCGATTATGCGGCCCGGGAGGGAGGGCTCGAATACGCGCAATGACGTAGTCCGGGTGTGGGGACTACGTAGACTCTGGGAGTCGGGAGGGACGCGGCGCGAATCCGAGGCCACACCCCACCCGCCAGCGCCGACCGGAAGTCATAGCGCTGCGGGCCTCCCCCCTCCTCCGTAAGCCTTCCACGACCACGGCGCCCTGAGGGGAGTGGATCACTCCGGCGGGGCAGACGCCGTAGATCGATCATATCTCGCCAGGGGCGGCGCCGGCAGCGCCGCCAATCACACCTTCGCCACGGGATGGGAACCGCCCCATGGCCAAGCGAATCTTGCTTCGCCGCCAGGGACATCGCAACCAACCTGGTCCGCGGCGGCGGGACAGGATCAAGCGCGCGTCCCNNCCCCTTGAACCTCACGCGGCGGGAGGTTGTATCCAGGCCCTGACCGACACGCGTGGACCCCGGCGAGGGAGAGAAACGATGAGCGAGCACGGCCAGGACCGGTACGAAAAGGAGGTCGGGGAGCGGTGGGGCGACACCGAGGCCTATCGGGAGTCCTCCCGTCGCACCAGCGGCTACGCTCCGGCGGACTGGCAGAAGATCAACGCGGAGCTGGAGGAGATCGAAGCGGCATTGGCCCAGGCTTTGGCAAACGGCGAAGCTCCGGACGGGCTTCGCGCCATGGACCTGGCGGAGGCCGCCCGACTCCACATCGATCGGTGGTACTACCCCTGCAGCCACGCCATGCACGTGGGGCTGGCGGACATGTATACGGCCGATCCACGGTTCGAGGGCCACTACGAGGACCGGGCGGAAGGACTGGCGGCGTTCGTGAGCGCCGCCATCAAGGCCAACGCGGCGCGGGGCTAGCTGCGCCCCCGAACCCGAGGGTTGATGGGCCGCCCGGGGTCGAAGCAGCGCGGACAAATCGTTTGGCGCTGTTTCCCTCGCAGGAGTATTCTATAGGTTTTCCCGGTCTCCTCCGTCCGGTGTCCCTGCGAACGGGTGGAGCATGCCGCCCACTCGGCGATCCCTCTCATCGGGAGTACCTACATGCGGTTCCTGCCCTCCGCGCTCCTGAGTGCCCTCGCGCTCCTCCTGCTCTCCCCCGGCGCTCGGGCCCAGATCCGGGCCAGCGAGCCGGCGAGCTTCTCGCAGACCATCGACGGGACGACCGTTCGCATCGACTACTACCGACCCCGCACCCGGGGGCGCAGCCCCATCTTCGGGCACGGCTCGGTGGTGTGGGAACGCATCTGGACCCCGGGCGCCAACTGGGCCACCAAGCTGTCGTTCCAGAAGCCCATCGAGATCGACGGGGTACCGGTGGAGCCCGGCACGTACTCCCTCTGGTTCGAGATGGACGAAGAGGACTTCCTGCCCCACGAGTTCTTCCTCGAGCCCGACACGCTCATCTATCACACCATGGGCCCGCCCCGCGCCGACGATCAGATCCGGTTTCCCGTCTCCCTGGAGAGCGACGCGCCCTTCAGGGAAGTGCTGACCTGGGACTTCGACGACATCCGCAGCGACGGCGGCACGCTGGCGCTTCGGTGGGGAACGCACCGGATCGCCTTCGACGTCGAGGTCGAGCCCAGCATGCGCATCACGACCACCGAGGAGGAGGCGGGCCTGGCGCTGGGCGACTTCGAGGGGAGCTTCGTGGACCCGGAGAGCGGGCAGGCGGGCCCCTCCTTCGGCCTCAGGATCTTCTGGGACGACGAGGGCATCCTGCACGCCGACTGGCACGACGTGGAGCCCATGCCCCAGGATACCCACGAGTTCTTCAACAACCTGGACATGTGGCTGTTGCCCGGCGGCGCCGAAGGGTGGTTCATCCCCGGCGAGTCCTACGAGCCCGGCGTCCTCCGGGAAACCTGGGCCGGGTATTTCCTGGAATTCGAGGTGGTCGACGGTGAGGGCCAATCGTTCCTGATGAGGGACGACCTCGATCAGATCATCATGAGAGGCAACCGAGTGAGCACCCCATGATCCCCCGCTTCGCCGTCACGCTCTGTCTTCTCGGCATCGTCGTGGTGCGACCGACCCCCGTGGCGGGGCAGTCCTCCTCGGATTCGGCTCCGCCGCGGGCCGTCCGGCGCGACATCCCCCTCACCGACGCCATTCGCCGGGCCTTCGAGGCAGGCACCCGGGATTCCACGGGCATGCCCGGACCCGCGTACTGGCAGCTCCGTACCGACTACACCATCGAAGCCCGCCTGGACCCGTCGAGCCAGATCCTCACCGGCGGCGAGACGGTGCTGGTCCACAACACCAGCCCCTCGGCCCTGTCGGAGATCCTCCTTCGCCTGGACCACAACATCTTCCGGCCGACGACGCCCCTGGGATTCTCCGTACCAGCGGAGGTGACGGAAGGTATGGTGGTCACCGGCCTCCGTGTGAACGGTGAAGACGTGGACCTGGATGCGGCGCCGGACCCCCGCCGGCGTCAGGGTGCTCCCGCCGAGCTCGGCGTCGCCGGTCTGGATCAGACCGTGGCCCGGATCTCCCTGGAGGAACCGGTCGAGGCCGGAGCGACGGCGACCCTCGAGATCGAGTGGCACACCAGGTTGCCCGGAGGGCCCGATGGCCGCGGCCACCGCATGACCCAGCGATGGGCCGATACGCTGTTCCAGCCCACCCAGTGGTTCCCCCGGGTGGCGAAGTACGACGACCTCCGGGGATGGGACACGAACGTCTATCTGGGCCCGGCGGAGTTCTACAACAACTTCGGCCGCTTCGATGTCCGCATCGACGTTCCGGCGGGCTGGATCGTGAGTGGAACCGGAGTGCTCCAGAATCCGGAGGAGGTGCTCACGGCGAGGGCGAGGGAGCGGCTCGCCCGGGTCCTCGATTCGGACGAGACCGTGACGATCGTGGGCCCCGGCGAGGTCGGCCCGGGCCGCGCGACGGCCGACGGCGATCGGCTGGTGTGGCACTTCGTCGCCGATACCGTGAACGACTTCGCCTGGGCGACCGCGAAGAAGTTCGTGTGGGAGGCCACGCGGGCCACCATCCCGGGGAAGGGGCCCGTGCCCATCCACATGGTCTACCTCCCTGGACGCGCGGACCGGTACGCACGCGCCGCCGAAGTCACCCGCCACGCCCTGGAGTTCTACTCCCGGTTGTGGGCGCCGTATCCTTTCCCCCAGCTCACGCTCCAGGACGGCCCCAGCGCCGGCATGGAGTACCCCATGGTCATCAACTCGAACCAGGGGGCCGCGGACCACGAGGCGGCGCACCAGTGGTGGCCCATGATGGTGGGCACCAACGAGACCTGGTACGGGTGGATGGACGAAGGGTTCAACCAGTATATGAACGTGCTGGCCCGGGCCGACTCCAGGGGTCAGGAGGCCAGCTTCGACGGAGCCGGGCAGAGCTACGGACGGGTGAGCGGCGACGAGTGGGAGCCGCCCATGATGTGGAACGCGAACTTCGCCGGCCCCATGTATGGCTTCCAGACCTACTCGAAGACGCCCCTGATGCTGTCCATGCTGGGGGGGATCGTCGGGGACAGCGCGGTGCAGCGCGCCATGAGCGGGTACACGGAGGCGTGGCGCTTCAAACACCCATCGCCCTGGGACTACATCTTCTTCATGGACCGCGCCCTGGGGCGGGACCTGGGCTGGTTCTGGTACGCGTGGCTGTGGACGACCGAGTCGGTGGACGGCGGCATCGAGCGCGTGTCCACGGCGGGCGGGAAGACAGTCGTCACGGTGCGGCAGGACGGTCAGATGCCGTCGCCGGTCGTGCTGGAAGTCACGTTCGCGGCCGGGGCGGAGCCGGTCCGGGCCATGCCCAACGCCCGGATGACCGATGAGGGGACGGCAGTCGTGACCTGGCCTGTCGATGTCTGGTTCTCCGGGAGCCGGACGTTCACGGCGGAGCTGGATTTTGGACCGCGCCGCATCTCGAGCATCACGCTGGACCCGTCGGGTCGCTTTCCCGACAGGGACCTCGAAGACAACGTCTGGCGGGCGGGAGAGGGCTGACCGAACGGGAGCCCACGCCGCCGGAATCTGTTTGCCTGGATTCATTGTGCGCCGGTTGCCGGAGCCTCAGATTCGTCTGCGTACGGATCTGCGTTGGGAGGCGCGCAGCCGGTGCGCCGCTGTACCCCCGATCCTATGAGGCTTGATCCATCGACAACTGGAGGATCGCCATGTACACCCGTCTTGTCGGATTCATCGTCGCCTTGCTCCTCCTCCAGCCCGCCGTGGGCTTCGGACAGGCGGTGAAGCCCGCCGACCGCGGGCCCTGGGAGATCACGGGCTTTGCGGGTGGCTTCGACGACGACCCTGAATTCAATCCGGACGGAAGCGCCTTCTTCGTGGATCCGGACAAGAATCCGCTCTTCGGACTCGGCCTGGGCTACCACGTTCCCCTCGGCTTCTCCTTCGGCGTGGACGGTCGGTATGCACCGCTCGTCCTGCGGCCCGCGGCCGGGGGGAACACGGACATGGACGCGTTCCTCTACAGCGGCCTTCTCGGATTCACGATTCCGCTGCACGCGCGGTTCGACATCTTCGGCGTGGGCGGCGTGACCGCGGCCCAATGGAGTCCCGCCGGCTACGACTCGGAGCTCGACGTCGGGTTCACCTACGGCGGTGGCGCGAGGCTCTACCTGACGGAGACGGTCGCGCTGACCGGCCACTACCGGATGACCCAGGTTCCCAAGGCCCTGGAGGACGTGAGCCAGAGCGTGGCGAGCCTTCCCGCGGACGAGACGTTCTGGGGGCATTCGTTCTCCGGCGGAATCTCCATCTTCCTCGGCAGCAGGGACGCCGACGGTGACGGGGTGAATGACGGTGACGACGCTTGCCCGGGCACGCCCGCAGGGGTCCAGGTGGACGGTCGGGGCTGCCCGCTGGACTCGGACGGTGACGGCATTCCGGACCACATGGACATGTGTGCGGACACTCCGGACGGTGCCCGGGTCAACAGCCAGGGCTGCCCGGTCGACTCGGACGGAGACGGGGTATTTGACGGCCTCGACCGCTGCCCCAACACGCCTTCGGGGGCCCAGGTGGACGGAGGCGGATGCCCGGTGGATTCCGACGGGGACGGCGTCTTCAACGGCCTCGACCGGTGTCCTGGGACGCCGAGCGGGACCGAGGTGGACGGCGTCGGTTGTCCCCTGCCGGAGCCGGAGCCGGAGCCGGAGCCCGAACCGGAGGTCTTCAACTTCTCGGGCGACGTGAGCTTCGACTTCGACTCGGCCGTCCTCACGGACGCGGGTCGAACCCGGCTGCGCGAGATCGGCGACTTGCTGGTGACCCACGAGGAGCTGGTGGTCGTGGTGGCGGGGCACACCGATTCCCGGGGCAACGACGACTACAACATGAGGCTCAGCCGTGCCCGTGCCGAGGCCGTGCGGGACTTCCTCGTGAGGATCTATCCCGCCCTCACCGCGGACCAGTTCGTCGTGGAGGCGTTCGGCGAAACCCGACCCGTGGCGAACAACGACACCGAGGAGGGACGGGCGCAGAACCGTCGGGTGGAGATCATCGTCGGCGGATGAGCGCCGAGCCGTCGCGGCTCGAAGCCCCGTGCGGTCGGTTGGGACCGCACGGGGCTTGGGGTGTAGAGGACGCATGAGCTCGCTGATCCGCCGGTCCGCCGTTCCCGCCTCGACGCTTCTGGCCCTGGTGGCCCTGGCGGTTCCCTCGGCCGGAGCACGCGGTCAGACGATGCGGGATCTCCTCCGGGCCGTACGGCAGGGTGGGGGCTGGATCGGCATTCCCATCGAGGAAGGACGTGGCACGCTGTCGACCACCGTCGTGCCCACGGGAGGATTGGTCTTCACCGGGTGCCTGCGCGTGTATGCCGGGCACACCGGTCGGTGGCAGATCCGAGCCCGCGACACCCTGGGCGATGGCCGCCTCGACGCGTGGGTGAAGGGAGGTGAGCCCGTGCGGTTCACCTACGACAGCGGTCTTCGCGCACAGCTCGAGGTGGACGCTCGATGGAGCGAGGCCCGCGATACGACCCTCCTGGTGTGGGTGGGCCTGGAGACGCCGTCGCATCCGGAACGGGACGCGTGCGAGCCCGTCTACGGTGGGGGTCAGGCGCGCCCGCTCGCTGCTCAGCGACCCACATGAACGATGCACCGCCGCCCTGAGCCCCGGCGCCGGTGCTCCCAGACGTAGATGCCCTGCCAGGTTCCCAGGGCCAGCCGTCCGCGGACCACGGGCACGGAGAGGGTGGTGGCGGTGAGGGCAGCCTTGATGTGGGAGGGCATGTCGTCAGGACCCTCGTGCGTGTGGGTGAAGTGGGGGTCTCGCTCCGGCACGAGCCGGTCCAGCCACTCCTCCAGGTCGTGAGCGGCCGAGGGATCCGCGTTCTCCTGGATGGTAAGGCTCGCCGAGGTGTGCTGGACCATCACCGTACAGAGGCCCTCCTCGATCCCGCTGGAGCTCACGATGGCCTGGACCTGGTCGGAGATCTCGTGAAGCCCTTTGCCGCGGGTCCGGAGCTGGACATGGTCAATCATGGGGTCTCCCGTGGCCGCCGACGCGTCGTCCCTCCAACCTTCCCTCGGGCCAAGATGAGGGGTACGGGATCGGAGAGGTAGATCGTGCTCCACCTGCGCCCGTGGGCCCGGCCCGGCGGAAACGGCCGCGTGCGCACCTCGGCGTACATGCCTATTGTGCACGCGCGTTTCCGCGAGACGACACCCCCTCGACCGGAGGTTCCTTTGAGCTTGTCCGTCATCCCAGGCGTCAGTCGGCTCTCCGCGAAGCTCCTGCTCATGACCGTGGTTGCGGCGGCGCTGCCGGTCGGGACCGCCCGAGGCCAGACGCCCGCCCTCGCCGAGGCCCATGCGGGTGACGACTATCGGGGCGCGGTTCAGGAATCCCGGGCACTCATCCGCGAGATCATGGAATCGCAAGGCGTCCCCGGCGCGTCGGTGGCCGTCGGGATCGGCGGCGAGGTCGTCTGGGCCGAAGGGTTCGGATGGGCCGACGTGGAGCAGAGGGTGCCCGTGACCCCCCTGACCAGGTTCAGGATCGGCAGCGTCTCGAAGACCCTGACGGCCACGGGGCTCGGGCTCCTGATCGAACGGGGCGCCCTGGACCTGGATCTGCCGGTTCAGCGCTACCTCCCCGACTTTCCCGAGAAGCGCTGGCCCATCACGACCCGTCAGCTCGGCGGGCACATCGCGGGGGTACGCCACTACCAGGGGCTGGAGTGGCTGTCTGCCCGCCCCTTCCCGGACGTGGCGTCCGGCCTGGAGATCTTTGCGGACGATACGCTCCTCTTCGAGCCCGGCACCGACTACTCGTACTCCACGTACGGGTGGAACCTGGTGAGCGCGATCATGGAGGCGTCCTCGGGCGTCGAGTTCCTGACCTTCATGCGGGACGAGGTCTTCGAGCCGCTGGGACTTCGGCATACCGTGGCGGACCACGTGGATTCGATCATCCCCTACCGGACGCGCTTCTACGAGCGCGGCTCGGACCGCGCCGTCGTCAACGCCCCCTACGTGGACAACAGCTACAAGTGGGCGGGGGGCGGATTCCTTTCCACACCCGAGGATCTCGTCCGGTTCGGCCAGGCGCACATGCAGCCGGGGTTCCTGCGGAGGGAGACCCTCGAGGTGCTGATGACGCCGCAGACGCTTCGCAACGGCGACTCCACCAGCTACGGCATGGGATGGCGGACCGGGACACAGGAGGACGGAGACCGCACGCTGGGCCACTCCGGCGGCTCGGTGGGAGGGACGACCCTTCTGCTCCTGGTGCCGAGCCACGACCTGGTGGTGGCCGGAGTCGTGAACATCTCCGGCTCGGCGGGAGCCATCGTGACCGGAGTCGCCGAGGTGTTCGAAACCCACCTGGAGGGTGGAGGCTGACGCAGGAGGGCGCTCCCCGCAGCGCACCTCGGCTCGAGGCTGTATGTTCCTAGCGAGGAATTCGTAGCCAACACGACGGACCGCCCGTGGCGATGGCGGGTCTCCCGGCGGTTCCGATCACGGTTCGGCGTGGATACGACCGGGCCGGGACGGGACGATGTCCGAAACCTGCTCTTCCACCCCTCCCGGTGCCGGTCTGGTTGACACGCTGGCCGGCCTGGGGTTCGAACCGGTCGGATCGAACCGGCGGGTCGAGGCGACGCTGCGCGTCGGTGCCGACGTCTTCAGGGCGTCGGGATCCGCGGCCTCCATGCGGACCCGCGTATCCATCATCACGATCCACCGCTCGAGACAGCAGGCCGAAGAAGCCATCGGAAGGGCCTTCGAGGAGATGGAGCGGGTGGTCCCGCTCCTCAATCGTCATGACAGCGCATCGGCCCTCTCGACCCTCAACGAACGTGGCCTGCTCGTCGACCCGCCTCGTCCCCTTCGGGAGGTGCTGAGAGAGGCCGAGCGGGTCCACCGGATCACGCGCGGCGCCTTCGACCCCACCGTGAAGCCCCTGGTCGACCTGCTGCGCCTTCGGGGCCTGCAGGGGGAGCGGCTCCCGGACGGATCCGACCTGGCCGAGGCACGCGCGCTGGTGGACATGTCGGCTCTCCGCGTCGCGGAACGGACCGTGCGCCTGGAGAAAGCGGAGATGGGCGTGACGCTCGACGGGATCGCCAAGGGCTATGTAGTGGATCGCATGGCGGCCGTGCTCCTGGACCACGGCGTGCGCGACTGGCTCGTCGAAGCCGGAGGGGACATCCGGGTGGCGGGCCGGGGGATCGGCGGCCGCCCCTGGAGGATCGGGGTTCAGGACCCGGCCGGCGGTGCGTACCCGGACGTGACGGAGCTCCGCGAGGGAGCAATCGCCACCTCCGGTGGCTACGAGGATTTCTTCAGCGCGGACCGGACCGTCCACCACATCGTGGACGCCTCCACCGCCACGTCCCCCTACCATACGGCGAGCGCGACCGTCACGGCTCCCACGGCCATGCTGGCCGACGCCCTGGCGACGGCCGCGGTGGTCCTGGCCCCTGATCGGGCCCTCGCCTTCATCGAGACCCTCCCACGCTGCACCTGTCTCTTGTTGGATTCCGACGGCCGTGCCCGGCCCTCCGGGCGCTGGCGGACCGTCGCGCGACCGAATCACTGACGGTGGGAGAACCATGGAACGAGCACACACCGACGGGCTGCCTCGCTTGGGAGGGCTCCAGCTCACGTCTCTCGTAGCGCTCAGGATGCTGGTGGGCTGGCACTTCCTGTACGAAGGGCTCGCGAAGGTCACGAACCCCGGCTGGACCTCTGCTGCGTACCTCCAGGAGGCCCAGGGCTGGTTCGCCGGCTTCTTCCGGGGCCTGGCGGTCAATCCGGGAGCGCTGACCCTGGTGGATCAGCTGAACCAGTGGGGGTTGATGCTCATCGGCCTCGCCCTCCTGCTGGGGATCTTCACCCGGGTCGCCATCGTGGCGGGGCTTCTGCTGCTGGCGCTCTACTATCTCGCGGCGCCCCCCTTCCCGGGTCTCGAGTACGCCATCCCCACCGAGGGTAGCTACCTCATCGTCAACAAGATCCTCATCGAGATGGGGGTTCTCCTCGTTCTCTTCGGCTTTCCCACGAGCCACCAGGTGGGGCTGGACCGCCTCCTGGCGACCGGGCGGGGTGATCTGCAGCTGACCACGAATCTGGCCACGGAGGAGACATCATGAGCGAGGACACCAGGACCTCGGACGGTTTGGCTCCGGAACCGGAGGGCATCGGTCGCCGGGACGTGTTGAAGGCATTGGCCTCCGTGCCGGTGCTGGGCGTCTTCTTCGCCGGCTGGTATCAGAAGAAGCTCGCGGACGACGCCAAGCGTGAGGCCATCATGGCGGAGCTCGGACTCGGTGATGGCGCTCCAGCGGTGATCGCCAACGCCGTGTCCAGTCCGCCGGGCGATCGGGTGCGCGTGGGGATGGTCGGCTTCGGAGGTGAGGGCGAGTCCCTGGGGCGGTGCCTCGGCTTCGCCCATCCCGACTGGGTCGAGAACGAGCGCAGGAACGCCGAGGAGAACCCCGCCAACAAGGCGCTCGCGACCTACCTCGATCAGGACGACCTGAACGTCTCCGTCACGGCGGTATGTGATCTCTTCGACGTGCGCGCGGAACGGGCCCTCACGGCGGCGGCGAACGCCTACGGGCCCGGTGCCCGCACCGCAGGCACCGCCATCCGGTACCACAGGTACACGGACCTCCTCGACGATCCGGACGTGGACGCCGTCGTGGTCGCCACCCCGGATCACTGGCATACCCGCATCGTGCTGGACGCCGTGGCAGCGGGGAAGCACGTCTACGTGGAAAAGGCCATGACGCGGACCGAGGAGGAGGCCCTGCGCGTGTACGACGCGGTGACCGCCTCGGACGTCGTCTTCCAGGTGGGCCACCAGCAGCGACAGTCCGAAAGCCACATCAAGGCCCGCCAGGTCATCGACGCCGGGGTCCTCGGGCACGTCTCGCTGGTGGAGGTCACCACGAACCGGAACGCTCCCTGGGGCGCCTGGGTGTACGGCATCGACGAGCGGGGCACGCCCGAGACCATCGACTGGCAGCAGTTCCAGGAGCCGTCGCCCAACAAGGTGCCTTTCAGCCCGGAGCGCTTCTTCCGGTGGCGGTGCTGGTGGGACTACGGCACGGGGTTGTCCGGCGATCTCCTGTCCCACGAGTACGACGCCATCAACCAGATCCTCGAGCTGGGAATCCCCGAGACCACGGTGTCCTCGGGGGGGATCTACTACTTCAAGGACGGCCGGGAGGTGCCGGATGTCTGGCAGGTGGTCATGGAATACCCGGATCGGGATCTGACGCTCATGTACAGCGCGACCCTGGCCAACAGCCGTTGGCGGGGACGCGTCTTCATGGGTCACGACGCGACGATGGAGGTGGACGAGACCCTGACCATCACCGCCGACCAGTATTCGACGCGGTACAGCGAGAAGATCCAGGAGGACATCATCGATCCCCAGCGGCCCATGTTCTCCTACCGGCCCGGGTCGGGAGGCGTGGACGCGGTCACGTCGGCGACGGCGGCATACTTCGCCAGGCGCGGGCTCCTCTACACGTATCGCGACGGGAAGCTGGTGAACTCCTATCACCTCCACATCAAGGAGTGGATCGACGTGATCCGGAACGGGGGGGAGACCAGCTGCGGGATCGAGCGCGGCTTCGAGGAGGCCATCACCTGCCACATGGCCACCCGTTCGTATCAGGAGGGACGCAAGGTGCGGTGGGATCCGGTGACCAGGAGGATCGTGTAGAGCCGGATCAGGGCCCTGCACCCGGCCGGAGGCCGAGGAGGAGGCCGCCCGATACCACGCGGTACGCGGGCCGGTAGCGGGCGACGAACACCTCGGAATGATGCTCTGGAGGATAGCCTGCGGCCCGCTGGCGGTCGGCGTAGGCCTCGAGGACGGTGGGGTCCCAGGGCAGCAACCCTTCGCTCGCCATCGCGACTGCCGTAGCGAGCGCGCACGGGAGCCTCGAGGTCGGCGGGGCGCCGGCGTTGGCCGTGGCGACGAATGCCGACAGCAGCGCCGCGGGATCTCCTCCGGCCGCCAGGAACGGACGGAGATGGACGCGCACGTACGCGCCGCCTGGCGTGATGGTGTCCACCATGGGCTCGGCCGGGCCCTCGCCGAGGGTGGCGACCTCGCGTTCCATCCAACGAGCGGCGGCCTCACGGCTCTCCACGGCGTGCTCCGACCCCGTCGACCCCTGATGCAGGAGCTTGTAAAGGTCCTGGGGCTCCATGCCGGGGTATCGGGCGACATGCGCCTGGATCACCGGGCGCCAGTCGGGCTCGCCGGAGCACGCCTCCTGGCCGGAGGCAGCCTGGAGGGAAAGCAGGACCGTGAGGAAGAGGATACGCATGCGTGAGCATCGATGAGGGACGGCAGGATTGCAACTCCTTCCGGACCCGCGCTGTCCAACGCGTTGCTGGTGCCGGACTCCAGGCGGACTCAGCCCGGGGTCGTGAAGTGGAGGAAAAACGGGAGGTGGAATGGGAGGCCTGGGGAAGGAGCTGAAGGTTGCTGCCCGATCTCTGGGGAGCAGCCCCGGATTGGCCATCCTGGCCATCCTCACGCTGGCCCTGGGCATCGGAGCGAACACGGCGATCTTCAGCGTCGTTTTTGGCTCTCTGCTGGCGCCGCTGCCGTACGCGGACGTCGACCGCCTGGTGTGGCTCTCCGACGGGCACGAGAGGTTCGGGGGAGCGGGTGTCGATCAGTCCCTCCCCAATCTGGAGGATCTCCGCGCCGGCTCCCACCTGCTTGCGGCCGCGGCGATCTACAACCGGGAGAACGGCAATCTCTCCACGGCGGAGCGGCCGGAGCGGGTCCTGGTCCTGAGGGTCACGTCGGAGATGCTGGGGGTGCTGGGGGTCGTGCCGCGTCTGGGTCGGGACTTCGTCGCCGAGGAGGATCTGGCCGGCTCGGCCCGGGTGGCGATCCTCACCGACGGGATCTGGCGCGCCCGATTCGGCTCCGACCCGGACGTCATCGGGCGGACCGTGAACGTGAACGCCGGACCCGCCGAAGTCGTCGGGGTCCTGCCTCCTGAATTCTTCTTCCCCGGGGATCCGGACATCCTCATGCCGCTCCAGCACGTAGGGGCCGAGCACTCCCGGGGCACGAGGATGTACAACGCCGTGGGTCGGTTGGCCCCCGGGGCCGACCTCCCCGCCGTCCGCGAGGAGCTTCAGACCCTCTTCGAGCGGCTGGTCGAGGAGTATCCGGAGCCCAACGACGACTGGTTCACCTGGGCGGATCCCATGAAGGACTTCGTCGCGGGACGGAACCGGGGCTCGCTCTACCTGCTGGGCGGTGGGGTGGCCCTCGTGCTCCTCATCGCCTGTGTGAACGTGGCCAACCTGCTCGTCGTCAGGGCAGAGCGGCGCCACCGCGAGCTCGCCGTGCGCTACGCGCTGGGCGCGAGCCGACGGAACCTCCTGCCCCACTTCCTCGGTGAGGGGGTCATGCTCTCGCTGGCGGGAGGGGCGCTGGGCACGCTGACGGCCTATGGGGGGGTCGAGGTGCTGGTGGCCCTGTACCGCGACTCTCTTCAGAGACCGGACCAGATCGCGCTCAACGGAACGGTGCTGGCCTTCACGCTGGTGACCTCCCTGGCGGTAGGCTTCTTCGTGGGATTCTTCCCAATGCTCCGCGCCCGACCCGTGGACCTGCAGGGGTCTCTCAAGGAGGGAGCCCGGGGCTCGTCGGGGCGGGGGAGCCGGATGGGGAGTGCCCTGGTCATGGCGGAAGTGTCCCTGGCGGTGCTGCTGGTGGTGGG
>JARRLD010000076.1:0-12853 GCA_037387345.1 Gemmatimonadota bacterium | reverse complement strand
AGCATCGATCCGTCGGCCATCGGGATCGCGAAGCGGCCGGCCTGGGCCACCGGCTCGGGGCGTGACGAGGACCAGATCATCGCCCCGGCGAATGCCGCCGCCATGGCCCAGCCGGCCCACTTGGTGACGACGGAGGCGGGCCCGACCGAAGTGGCCCGGTGTGCGTCGATCCCGTGCCGGAACCCGCTGTCGGCCAACGCTTGCGCGAAGCCGTCGGCGGTCGCGAATCGGTCGGCGGGGAGCTTCTCGAGCGCCTTCCGGATCGCGGCGTCGACGTTGGCCGGGATCGACTTGCGTGCGGTGGTCGCCGAGACGGGATCGCCCTGGAGGATCTTGCCGAGCACGGCCTGCGCCGTCTTCCCGAGGTACGGCGGCTCGCCCACCAACATCTCATAGAGCACTGCCGCCACCGCGTAGATGTCCGACGGCGGGCCGATCGTCTGGTCGCCGGTGGCCTGCTCGGGGCTCATGTAGAACGGCGTGCCCACACTCAGGCCCGTCTCGGTGAGGCGGCTCCCTCCCGCCGCGCCGACCGCGAGCGCGATGCCGAAGTCGCTCACGACCGGCTGCCCGTCCTGCAGGAGGATGTTCGCGGGCTTGATGTCCCGGTGGACGACGCCGGCCCGGTGTGCGTAGTCGAGCGCGCTCGCGACCGCCGTCGCGATGCGCACCGCCTCGTCCACGGGGAGCTGTCCCTCGCGCTCGAGCCGCTCCCGCAGCGTCTCACCCTCGACGAAAGGCATGACGTAGAAGAGGAGGCCGTCGGCCTCACCCGAGTCGAAGAGCGGCAGGATGTGCGGATGCTGCAGGCTCGCCGTGGTCTCGATCTCGCCGAGAAAGCGCTCGGCGCCCACCACGGCGGAGAGCTCCGGCTTGAGGACCTTGAGCGCGACGTTGCGCTTGTGCTTCAGGTCCTGGGCGAGGAAGACCGTCGCCATGCCACCCTCGCCGACCTGCCGGTCGATGGCGTAGCTGCCGTCCAGTGCGGTGTTCAGGCGAGGGATGAGGTCGGACACGGGTGGCTTCCGGCAGTGGACGGTGAGTGGAGCCCGCGGTAAGGTTCGATCTGGCGGTGTATGCGCGCAAGGGAGCCCGCGCCCTTGGACGTTTCAGCTGAAACGTCCTCCAACTCCGCCTCCCAGGCCTCCCACGGTAACGCCTCCACCCCACCGGCAACTCCCGATCACTGGCTGAAGCGTCTCTCAGCTGATGGTGGCTGCCTCGAGCACGACGGGCTGTCCACCGACCTCCAGCTTGAGCAGGACGTGTGGGGCCTCGAGGCGCACATACATCGTCTGATTCGACCCGTCGGCGCCTGTGAGCTGCACCTCGTAGGCCTGGAACGTACCCGCCGGAACGGTCACTTCCGTCGTGCCGACGACCCGTACGGCCACGTTGGCCACGGTGCCGCCTTCCGTTGAGAACGCCGGAAACGTGAACTCCGGATTGGCGTCGAGATCGGTGATCCAGACGGCCAGCTCTTCCATCTCCCCCAGGACGGTGCCGGCCACCACCTCCTCGTCGAATTCGGAATCTCCCTGGGGCATGTGCATCGAGCCCACAGCCCGTCCGTTCTCGATCCGGACCTCACCCCCGAATTCCTGGCCCATGGCGGCGATGCTGTTCGCGGCGGACACCGCTTCGAACGCGGAGTTGAAGACCGATGTCTGGACGACCGTCTGCGGGCCCGCGGCCATGGACGATTCCAGGGTGTAGAGACCGGTGGCCCCGTCGAAAGCCAGCGAGCGCTCCATGGTACCTACCGCCTGACCCTGGAATACCACGTTGTAGGTCCAGGTGCCCTCCGACAGGACCGTGGCGTCGAAGCTCATCTCCGACGCCCTGACCTCCAGGTCGCCGAGGCTGATGGGATTGCCTTCGACGTCGACGATGGTCACCGGCCCGAACTCCTCGAGCTTGTCCGACACCTGCGCTGCATCGCCCACGACCACGATCACCGCCCGCTCCGGGTGGATGTGTGCGTTGGCCGCCTCGAGGATGTCCTCCGGAGTCAGGGAAGCAACACGGGACCGATACTGCTCGAGGTCTTCCTGGCTCAGTCCCAGGAGCCTGTACTCGGCCACCTGGCTGGCGATCTGCTGGGGCGTTTCGATCTGACGCGGGAACGCGCCGACGAGGTAGCTCTGCACGCGTTCGAACTCGTCGGCAGGCACCGTCTCACCGCGCATCTTCCGGAATTCATCCAGCATTCCCGCCACCGCGGAATCCGTTACCTCGTTGCGCACCTCCATGTACCCGCGGAGCATGCCCACGTCCTGTCGGCGGGTGGCGTCCGAGTAGGCTCCGTATGTCCAGCCGCTCGCCTCCCGCAGGCTGGCGAAGAGCCGTCCGGACGAGCCCGCACCCAGTACCCGGTTCGCGACGTTGAAGGCCGTCCAGTCGTCGTCGTCTCCCCGCATGAGGGTGTGGCCGATTCGCACCGAGGACTGCACCGAGCCGGGCTTGTTCACCAGAAGGACCGTGCTGCTCGACGGCGCCGGCACATCCGGATAGGACAGCGCCGGCACCTCGCGCGGGGCCCATCCGCGGAATGCCTCCTCGAGATCGTTGGCCACATCGTCGGCCTCCACGTCACCGGCGACCACGAAGAGCGCGTTGTTTGGCCGGTAGAACGTGTCGTGGAAGTCGGCCACCGCTTCCCGGGTGATGGCTTCGACGGTGGCGGGGACCTCCGATCGGCCGTAGGGATGCTCCCCGTACACCGCCCTTCGGAAGTTGATGTCCGCTAACGCCGCTGCCTGGCTCAGCTGCAGCTGAAGGGCCGTGAGCGTCTGGGTGCGGATCAGCTCGAGCTCGTCATCCGGGAAGACCGGATTCATGACGATGTCTGCCATGACATCGAGCGCGACGGGCAGGTCCGGCGTGAGCGCACCCAGGCTGACCGTGGTTCGGTCGCTTGCGGCAGATGCGCCCAGGGAGGCGCCGATGAAGTCCACCGCTTCGGCGATGTCCAGCGCCGTGCGGCTCTCCGTGCCCTTGTTCAGGAGTTGGGCCGTCATGGACGCGAGACCCTCCATGCCGCGCGGGTCCCGCACGGTACCTGCTCCGAAGACCAGGTTGATGCTCACGAAGGGGACTTCGTGCTGGGCCACCACGATGAGGTCGGCTCCGTTGGAGAGCGTGCGCTCCTGGAAGTCCGGGAAGGTGAGCTCGGCCAGGGGAAGCGGCGCCGGGGGTGACTGCTGCGCAACGGCGGGCGGCGCTACGAGGACGAGACCGGTCGTCGCTGCGACGACGAGCTTCAGAGGTGTGCGTGTCATGGTCTACTCCTCGCTGATGCCGCGCGTGGCCGGCCGTGCAATGACCACCGTCCGGTTCTCGGGGGTCAGGTACGTTCGTGCGACCCTGAGGATGTCGGCGAGCGATACGTTCTCGTACCGGGCCAGGTTCGTGTTCACGCGGAAGGGGTCTCCGTAGTTGAGCACGGCGCTCTGGATCGCGTTCGCCTTCCCGTTGACGGTGAGGCGGCCCGTCACCTGGCTCGCCCTGACGTTGTTGATCGCCTTCTCCAGCTCACGGGAGGTGACACCCTCTTCCTGGAGCAGCTCGATCTCCTCCTGGAGGATCGCCTCGATTTCCTCCACGCCGGACCCCTGATTCGGAAGGCTCCCGAAGAAGAAGAGACCCGGGCCCACCCGGGTGTTGAGGGCCGAGATGACCACCGGAGCGATCTTCTCTTCCTTGACCAGCCGGACGTGCAGCCGGCTGGACTCACCCTCCGAGAAGATGGAAGAGAGAATCGACAGGGCGAACACGTCCTCGTGGTCCGCCGGCGGGATGTTGTACGCCATCAGCGCCAGCGGCAGCTGGGCCAGCGGATCATCGATCTCCATCCGGCGCTCACCGTCCGTCCTCGGTGTCGGCGGCGCAGCCGGGAGCGCCGGCTTCACCGGCCCACGCTCGAAGTCACCGAAGTACTCGCCGACGAGCTCACGGATCTGGACGGTCGTCACGTCGCCCACGACGGTCAGCACCGCGTTGTTCGGTACGTACAGCCGATCGTGGAACGCGCGCACGTCCGTGACCTGGGCGGCGTCCAGGTCGTCCATGGACCCAATGACGGTGTGCTTGTACGGCACGTAGTCGGTGGAGAGCGTGTCCATGGCGAGCTGTGCCGACCCGTACGGCTGGTTGTCGATCCTCTGCCGTCGCTCCTCCTTGACGACGGAGCGCTGGGTCTCGAAGCCGCGCTCCGAAACCACCAACCGTCCCATGCGCTCGGCGTGCAGCCACAGAGCCAGGTTCACCCGGTTCGACGGCATGATCTCGAAGTAGTTCGTGCGATCGTTGGTCGTCGACCCATTGAAGGTGCCGCCTGCCTCGTTCACGTACCTTCGGAAGTCTCCGTCGTCGAGGTTCTCGGTCTCCTCGAAGAGCATGTGCTCGAACAGGTGGGCGAATCCGGACCGGCCCACCTCCTCGTCGGCGCTACCCACGTGGTACCACATGTGGACGGAGACCACGGGAGCCGAGTGGTCCTCACTGACGATGACCCGCAGCCCGTTGTCCAGGGTGAAGGTGTCGATGGGGATATCCGGGACCTGGAGCTGCGCGGCCGTCGGACTCGGACACAGGACGAAGACGCTCGCGAGGGTGAGCAGCAGACTGGAGCGATACATGAACGAGCCTCTGGGGTTCGGAGAGGCGGCCCGGGATCGTGCGGCGGCTCCGGCGGGTTGCGACGAGGGGCGGGACGAACGGCACGCCTCCAGGGCGAGCGATGGGGCCAAGCCCCTGTCTAGCGCCGGATCTGTGCTGCGCCAGGCCAGGTCGGTCGAAACATTCCCTCGGGATGCGATGCGCGCAAGCAGATCCCCGTGGGGCGGGCCCGGTCGGGCCCCTGAACTCCTCCACGATGCCCGTGTCGGCCTGACGGTGAGCTTCTGGAGCGGGATCCGAGTGCTGTGGTCATCTGGAGGTGTCCGATCCGCTGCCCCACATCACGTCCGACGCCTGCGACACCAGATGGTGTGGGCCGACGAATCTACGATCGCCGGACCCTGTGCCTCCGTCCAGGTCGGGGGTCATGACAATGACCAGAAACCTCTCCGCGAGTCCCTCGATGATGTCCCTGGCGTGGCCGCTGGCCGACGCACCTGGCTCGACCTCCCAGGCCACGAACATCTCACCGAACGCCGACTCAGGCAGGTAGTCGAGGATGACGCCGCACGAATCCGGACGCAGGGCCGTGTCGACACTCCCATCGACTTCCAGCACTCCACGCAGCCACTGGCATTCGAACGTGCGGCACGACCCTGGCCGTTCGGCGTAGATCCCACAGCCCGTCTCGCAGAGGTGCTTGCAGGCTTCGTAGGTGCCCTTCGCGAACTCCGGAACGCCGATCACCGTGCAACAGGCTGAGCAGGAGCCGCACTCCCGGATCGGATCATTCACGACGCATGATGCCTATGGCCAGAGGGGACCGTCGCCACGTCACGACGTCGATCAGTCCGGCCCCGCATCGACCAGGTGACCGAGACCGATCGTCTTGATCAGATCAGGATATCGAGGATCTGGCTGCAAGCCAAAGCGCACGGGGCACGGCTGTGGTGTAGAGGAGGTGGGAGCGCGATGACTGACAATATCGTGCGCGATGGTGTCGGATCTGTTGCGTCGACGACGGCCGAGGTGCAGCTTCGCGCCATCATGCCGTCTCCCGATCCGAAGCAATCGGCAGCCCTGGCTGCTCGTTATCGCCTCGAGCGTGAGCTCGGCGCTGGTGGATCGGCCACGGTCTACCTGGCCGACGACGTGAAGCACAAGCGGCAGGTGGCGGTGAAGGTCCTTCATCGGGAACTGGCCGCGGCCGTGGGTCACGAGCGCTTTCTGCGGGAGATCACCACCACGGCGAACCTCCGGCATCCCAACATCCTCCCCTTGTTCGACTCAGGTGAGGAAGACGGCTTCCTCTTCTACGTGATGCCGTTTGTGGAGGGCGGGTCTTTGCGTGACCGCATCACCCGGGAGGGCCAGCTCCCCATGGAGGACGTCCTGTCCATCGCTGACGAGGTGGCCGACGCCCTGGCGTATGCCCACCAGTCCGGCGTCGTACACCGGGACATCAAGCCGGAGAACATCCTCCTGGAGAACGGCCACGCGGTGGTGGCGGACTTCGGAATCGCCTACGCCGCCACGAACGCGGGCGACGTACGACTGACCTCCCTGGGCGGCGCCATCGGGACTCCTTACTACATGAGCCCGGAGCAGGCCAACGGTGAGCCAGGCGACGCCCGCAGTGACCTCTACGCCCTGGCTTGCGTGACCTACGAGATGCTCACGGGGGATCCGCCGTTCACGGGCCGCAGCGCGGTGGCGGTGATGGCCCGGCACGCCATGGACCCCGTGCCGTCCATCGAGACGGTGCGGCCGCAGGCTGCGGGGCGCCTGGCCACCGCCATCGAGCGCTCGCTCGCCAAGGTGCCGGCGGATCGTTACCCCACCCTCGATGAATGGCGGGAGGCCATCGTCGTCCCCGTCGGCTCGGGCTCCGGGGACGCGTCTCCGCAGGCTGGCATCCACAAGCCACCCCCGGCGCCGGCCACGCCGCTCCTCGGGCGGGAGACGCACATCGAGGAGGCGGTCGAGCGCATGGAGGAAGGTGCTCGGGTGTTGACCGTCACCGGATACGGAGGCACCGGGAAGACCAGGTTCTCCATCGAGCTCTTCCGGCGCCTCGAATCCCACTTTGCCGGAGGCGCCGCGTTCGTCTCTCTCGCTTCGGTGACGGACTCCGGAGAAGTGATGCCTACCGTGGGGATCTCCCTGGACATTGCCGAGGCCCACGGGCGATCCGCGTTGGACGCCCTCTGCACCGTCATCGGCGAGAACCACGTTCTCCTGGTGCTCGACAACCTGGAGCAGGTTCTCGATGCTGCTGGCGACATCGCGGCGCTGGTGGCCCGTTGTCCGGCGCTGCAGGTGATCGCCACGAGCCGGGCACCGCTGAAGATCGGTGCCGAGCACGAGTTCGTGTTGCCACCCCTGGACCTCCCGTCCGTGGAGGCCACGGCGCTCGGCGAGTTGCTGGCCTGTCCGTCGGTGGCCCTCTTCGTCCAGCGTGCCCGAAAGGTACAGGCCGGCTTCGAGCTATCGGAAGCCAACGCGGCGGCAGTCACCGAGATCTGCAGACGCCTGGACGGCCTGCCGCTGGCACTGGAGCTGGCGGCCGCGCGCGTTCGCATCCTGGAGCCGGCGGCGCTCCTCCAGAGGCTCGACCACGCCCTGGACCTCCTGACGTCCGGAGACCGTGACCTGCCCCTCCGCCAGCGCACCCTGCGCACCACCATCAGCTGGAGCTACTCACTCCTGGAGCCTGGAGAGCAGCGCCTGTTGAGGGGCCTCTCCGTCTTCCACGAAGGATGGACCTTCGATGCGGTGGAGCAGGTCTGTTACGACGAGGGAGAAGGCTATCAGGCATTGGATGAGCTGGATTCCCTGGTGGAGAAGGGGCTCGTCCGCGTGGTGGATGTGGGAAAGCGGTATTCGCTTCTGGAGACGATTCGCGCGTTTGCTGCCGAACAGCTCCATGCGGCGGGCGAGGTCGAAGACGCCAGGCAGGCCCACGCCCGTTACCTGGTGAAGTTCGCTCGGAAGGTGTCCGCGGACATCAGGGGTCAGGGACAGCTCGAGGCCATGGCGCGGGCTCGGGCGGAGAACGCCAACGCCATGGCGGCGGCCAGCTGGCTCGCAGTGCGGGCTCAAAAGGGGCATGAAGATGCCGTGGAGAACGGGCTCCTCCTCTGCGGCGGTCTCTGCTGGCCCTGGCACATCCACGGCCTGCACCTTACGGGGGCTGCGCTGGTGGACATCTTCCTGCCGCTGGCCTCCGAAGCACCGCCCACTCTCGGGCGAGCCATGGCGGGGTGCACCACCTCCATGATGCGCGCCAGCACCGGCGACCTGGAGGGTGCCCTGGAGGCGGCGAACCAGGCCTACGACGATGGGGTTGCCCTGGACGATAACGCCGTCACGGCAGAGGCATCGCTTCACCGTGGCTACGACAACATGTTGCTGGGTCGTCCGGAGAAGGCCCTGGATTCCATCGACGAATGCAGGGATCGGGCGTTGTCTGCCGGCGACGAGTTCCTGGCAGGAATCGCCATGGCCATCAAGGGCATGCTGCTTTTCCTCGGCGGGGATCTCGAGAGCGGACTCGCGTTGGTGCGGGCCGCACGCGACATGCAGATCCGCATCGGCGACTTCGAGGGCAGGGGGCTGGCCCTGAGCTTCCTCGCCCAGATGACCTTCGCCCAGGGCGATCACACTGGGGCGGTGGAGACATTCCGCGAGGCCCTGGCGTCCTTCCAGGCGGTGGGGGACCGGCCGGAGATCGCGCGCCTCCACTGCGAGATGGGGTGGGCGGCTCTCGGTGCCGGGGATCCGGTCGAGGCGCAACGGGCATTTGCGTCGGCCGTGCGCACCTACGAAGAGGTGGGCAGCGCGCCGGGCACGGGCCAGGCGCTCATGGGGCTCGCCGCCGTGGAAGCGGCCCAGGGACGGTCCGAACGGGCCGTGGCCATCGCGGCGTCGGCGCAAGAGTTGTCCGCCAGGGCCGGCGTCGTCGTCGATCACCCCATGGACCCTGGTGTGGCGGCACGCATCGGCGCCCTGAAGGCGACCATCCCCGAGGCGACGCTGATGGGGCTCGAGGCCGACGCCAGGGACCTCACGCCTGGAGCGGTGCTGGACATGCTCGGCACATGACTCCACAGAACAGCCGTCTTCAGGGCCGCTGGCCGCCCCGGCACCCGCGAACATGCTGTCCCTTCCGCCGGGGGATCAGGGCATCCAAACGGGCTCCCCAGGCGAGAGGCGGTCTGGGGCGTCAGGACCGACACGATCGCAGGCCGCTCAGGCGGCGACCGTCGCGGAGGTAGACTTCGGCGCGCCCCGGCGCCCGGCGCTTCGCCCCGCCACGACCCCTGCGATCCTATCCGCATCCCGTCCGACCCCGTGGATCATCGACGACGAGGCGGCGTGCAGGAGGCTCAAGCCCACGAAGTAGAGCCCGGGCTGGCTCGGCACGACGCCGCTTCGGTGGAGCGGCTCCTTCTCGCCGTGGACGGGGAGGTCGATCCAGTCGAATCCCGCATGGAAGCCGGTGCACCAGACTACATTGGCGGGCTCGAGAACGCGCCCGTCCTCGAGGACGGGAAGGCCGTCCTTCGTGCCGACCGAACGGGGCAGGCGCTCGACGCCCGCGCGCTCCAGATCCGTCGGCTTGACGCGCACCAGTGAGACGCCCTTGTGGAGCTTCTTGGGCCGCATCTTCCTGCCGAGCGGGTTGTCGACAGAGAGGACGCGGTGGAACATCACGCGCAGAACGAACGGAATCAGGACGCGTTGCGCGAAGGCCCACTCGATCCGGAAGGGAACGTGTCCCACGTCCGGTCCGGACAACCAGACCCCGTGGTCCCGCGAGAGCTCCAGGGCGATGTCGGCTCCGGAGTTGCCGGCACCCACGATGAGAACGGGACCGTCGAGGAGCTGTCGCGGATTCCGGTAGTCGGCGGAGTGGAGCTGCCGGATCCCCTCGTGGAGCTCGGTCGCGAATCCCGGAGTGCGAGGGCGCTGATAATCAGCCATCGCGACCACGACGTTGGCGGACTCGTAGCGCACGTGCTCCGTCAGCGCCACGAACCGTCCGTTCTCCCGCGTGAGGCGGTGAACGCGCTGGCCGCTTTGCACGGGCAGGTCGAACCGGGCCGCGTATGCCCCCAGGTAGTCGGCCATCTCGTCCTTGCCTGGGAAGTAGCCGGGCTCGGCAGGGAAGGGCATGCCGTCGAGCCCGCTGAACCGCGCCGGGGTGAAGAGGCGCATGGAGTCCCACCGGCTGCGCCACGAGTCTCCGATCCGCCCTGCGGCATCGACGATCAGGAAGGGCACAGCCCGGCGTTGGAGATGATACCCGACGGAGAGGCCCGCCTGACCGCCTCCGATCACCACAGTATCGATGCGCTCCGTCCGTCTCGTCGCGCTCATGGCCTCCTCCGGCGTATGCATGTCGGATATCGACAATCGAACGCTAGCGGGCGATGCCGTTCGCCGCTTCGGCCGAATCACCCAAATCTCGGCGAGAGCCGGAATGGGTGGTTTTATGTAGAGGGACGAGTGAGATGGTGCGTGTAGGCGTAGGCGGTGGCCGCGGAGCGGGAGGACAGGCCGAGCTTGGTGTAGATGTTGGCCACGTGGCGCGCGACGGTCTTCTCGCTGATCGACAGCACCTTGGCGATCGCTTTGTTCGTCCGTCCGGTGGCAAGCCATCCGAGGACTTCCAGCTCGCGCCGCGTCAGCCCGTGACGGTCGGGTCGCGACGATTCCGTGCCCGATTCGCGCAGGCGCGCCAGATCGGTCGTGGCGCCCAGGCGCTCGAACGCCGAGCGGGCCCCGCTCAGCTCGAGCATCGATCCTTCCGTGTCCCCCACGCGTGCGCACGCCGCGGAGAGTAGGACCCGCACACGCGCCCTCTCGTAGGGCGCCTCGAGCGCGTGCCACTCGGAGCAGGCTCGCCGCAGCAGCGGGAGCGCCCGCTCGGCATCGCCGGTGCACAGGAGCGTCGCTCCGCGAGCCTGGGCGGAGAGCGTCTCGAGCACGCGTCCACCCCAGGTCTCCGCGATCCCCTCCAGCTCCTCGCACGCGGCCGCGGCCGCCGTGGTGTCGCCCATCTCCAGGAGGATCTCGACGTATGCGGGCAGGACCCTGGCTCGTTGAAGCGGCTCCTTCGTCTCGGCGAGGGCACGGCGGAGCGCCGCCGCCGCACCCTCGGCCTCGCCCTGAGCCAGGCGGAGGAGAGCCAGACCCGGCAGGGGCTGGAGACCCGCCTCGCTCGCGGCCCGGTACGCGCTCTCGGCCGCGGCGTACTCGCCCCTGAGGCGATGAACCTCGCCCTGCTGATAGAGGGCTGAGCCGGAGGAGCCGGGGCCCGACCCTCTCGCGAACCGGTCCTGCGCCAGCCGCGCCTCATCGAGCGCCTGCGACCACTCCCCGCGGCGCTGCAGGATCTCGGCGCGTGATACACGGCACGGGCCCGTGTACGCGATCATGTCGGGCTGGCGCGCGCACCAGTCGGTGAGCGCGGCCGTCCACTCCTGGGCTCGACCCAGGGCCCACACCTCGCGGCACGCGCCGATGACGCTGCAGTAGATGAGTCCGCTCGCGACCGGCGATAGCTCGTCGCCCGCGACCGCGACCATCGCCTCATCCAGGAGCGCGAGGCCATCCTCGAGTTTCCCGAGCCTCAGGATGGCGCGCCCCTGCAGATGCGTCGACAAGGCGGTCAGGTCTTTGTCCCGGCAGCGTCGGCCGATCTCCGCCGCTTCTCCGCTCTTGCGGGCGCTCTCCTCGTAGGCGCCTTCCATGAGCTGGCGGTGCCCCTCCGGAAGGAGCACGTAGCCGCGGGCCACTCCCTCGGCCCCACGATCCTCGACCACGCGAGCGGCGCGGCGGAACCAGCCGGAGGCACCCGCGATCTCGCCGCGGCTGGCCAGGTGCTGGCCGAGCCAGAACGCGGCGCGCACCGCCCCGAGCCCATCACCACGGTCGAGAAACCCTTGATGTGCTTCGCGCAGCGCGTCCAGGAAGTCCTTCTCTTCGCCCACGAGGTACGAGGCGAGGGCGAGCCCCCAGAGATCCTCTGGGGAAAGCCCGCCCTGCCGCCGGGCCGCCCTCAGGGACGCGTGAGCATCCCGCCAGGCGCGCTGCGCGACGGCTCGTCTTCCCTCCTCGAGAAACTCCTTCGTCGCCATGTCACGATGATAAGAAGACGGTGTGGCGCATGCACAGGGTGGAGCTGATGCCCCTGTCGGGTCCACCGCCCTCGACTGGCCGTCCCTTCAGGGCCGTTGTACCCTGAGTCTTCGAAGACCACGCTCCCTGATGGCCGGGCTCGCAGAACGCCTGTAGGCCGCCCTCGCTGACCGCCACGGCACCGAGAGCGAGCTGGGGCGGGCGGGCCACTCCAGCAATGAGCCAACTCTCCATCCACCCCGTGACACCGACGATTGGAGCCGAGATCCACGGCGTCGATCTGGCCGACCTGGATGACTCCGATTTCAGGGCCATCCGCGACGCCCTGTCCGAGCACCAGGTGATCTTCTTTCGCGATCAGGACAACACGGTCGAGTCTCACAAAGCCTTCGGCGCCCGCTTCGGCGTGCTCGACGTGCACCCCAACGATCCGGGTCTCGACGGTCACCCCGAGGTCATGATCATCCACGCCGACGAGAGGTCGAAGCGCGTGGCAGGTGAGATGTGGCACTCCGACGTATCGTGCTCAGAGGAGCCGCCCATGGGGTCGATCCTGAGGATGTTCGTCGTGCCCCCGCGAGGGGGCGATACGCTCTTCGCCAGTATGTACGCTGCATACGAGGCTCTGTCGGATCGGATGAAGGTCTATCTCGACGGCATGACCGCGATCCACGACGGGGCTCCGTACTACCGGGAGGTGAACCGGATCATCGGGCGGGACGACGGGGGCAGAAGCTATCCCCGCGCCGAGCACCCGGTCGTGCGCACCCATCCCGTCACCGGTCGGCGCTGCCTCTTCGTGAACTCGATGTTCACAACGAGGCTCGTGGGCGTTTCCAAGGCCGAGAGCGACGCGGTGCTGACGCATCTCTTCGACCTCGTGAAGAACCCGCTCTTCCAGTGCCGGTTCGCCTGGCGACCGCACTCGGTCGCGTTCTGGGACAACCGGTGCACGCAGCACTTCGCGGTATGGGACTACCATCCGAGCGTGCGCTCGGGGTATCGTGTCACGGTCAGGGGCGAACGGCCGATCTGAAGCGGCCGGTGGCCCCCCTTGCCGTCGGATTGGAGGCCTCGTGAAACTCGA
>JARRLD010000075.1:0-14134 GCA_037387345.1 Gemmatimonadota bacterium | reverse complement strand
CAGCGATCCGGAGCGGAACCTGGCTGCTCTGGAGCGTGGAATGGGGCAGGCGTCGAAGCGTGGGATCCGGTTGCTGGCAACTCAGGCTGGGATGAAGAGAACTTCAGCTCCGGATTGGTTGGTGGAGGCGTGCATCTGGTGGATGGAGATAGTGGTCAGTCCACCATCCTTTGGGCGCAGGGGGAGGATTCAGCACTCGTCGAGGCTATGTAGACCACAGCGAGACTGAACAGCGCTTTGGGACCATGCCCTGTCATCCGACACATGGCCTCCGGCTCGGGGCATCGGTGCGGGGCAAGACACGGGAGGTGAAAGGGTATATGCCGAAAAGAGGCAACAGGAAGAAGCTTGGCGCCGGACGTCGCGAAGAACTGCTCGAGGTGCTGAAAGCTCGCTTTGAGAGAAACATGAACCGCCACAACGGCATTCCGTGGGCGAAGGTGCACGCAAAGCTGGAAGCAAGGCCCGACGAGCTGTGGTCGCTCAACGAGATGGAAAGAACCGGCGGGGAACCCGATGTGGTAGGTCAAGACGAGAAGGCGAAGGAATACCTCTTCTATGATTGCTCGGCGGAGAGTCCACGGGGCCGCAGGAGTGTGTGTTATGATCGCAAAGCGCGAGAGGAGAGGAAGAAACACAAGCCGGAAGACAGTGCCGTCGAGATGGCTACGGCCATGGGGGCTGCGCTTCTCACAGAAGAACAGTACCGGAGATTGCAGGAACTTGGAGAGTTCGATACGAAGACCTCGAGCTGGCTACAAACACCGCCCGACATCCGAAGGCTCGGGGGCGCCATCTTTGGTGATTACCGCTACGGGACCGTCTTCGTCTATCACAACGGGGCGGAGTCCTACTATGCCGCCAGAGGGTTTCGTTGCTCGCTCAGGGTCTAGTGTGGCGCAGAGACGCGGGTGGGTTTGACCCCGAGGTGAGCGACATCGATCTCATCGCCGTGCTCTCCGATGACCCGTCGCAGCTCATGGCGTGAATCTGTTTGAGCGTGTCAGCGAGCGAGTAGCACGGTGGCTGGTAGTGCTGCTGGTCGGGTTGGTAGGGATTCCACTCGTCCCGGTCATCCTGGTCATCGTCCTTGTTGCCACCGTCTGGGACAGGTGGGAGAAGTGGCGACTCCGCCGAGAGTTTCGGGCGCGATGGGGGAGCGAGGGCAAACGATTGCTGTTCGTATACTCGAACAGCCCTCATTGGAAGGAGCGGATCGAGCATGAGGTCCTGCCCCTGATTGAGGGCTGTGCGGTGGTCCTCAACTGGTCTGAACGCAGCACAGACCAGTGGAAGAGCACGCGGGTGGAGGTGCGCGCCTTCCGGTCATGGAGCGGCCAGCGGGAGTTCAACCCGATGGCGATCCTGTTTCCAGAGGAAGGACCCGTGAGGACGATCCGTTTCTGGCAGGCCTATCGGGACTTCAAGCACGGGAAGCCCGCGTTGCTCAGGAAGAAGGAGGCAGAGCTTCTCGACTTCGCGGAGGTTCCTGAGGAGAGAAGACCTACGGCCTCCACCGACTGGACGGACTCTGCCACAGGCGGGCGCAGTGGCATCTTCCAGCAGAACACCGAGCGAGCAGACTGAAATGAGAGATATCGGTGCCGTGGGGCCGTACGAGATCGTGCCCTTTCGACCGGAACGGAATGCGACGCTTGACACCCTTCGATGGGCCAAGAAGCGACCTCAGATCCCGATGCTCCTCGAGGTGGACGTCACCACTGCGCGCGCGAGCATCCGCGAATACCGACGGAATACGGGGAGCGGGTTGAGCTTTACCGCGTGGGTCGTCTGTTGTGTCGCCCGTGCCGCAGCTCAACATCCACGCGTGCATGCCATTCGAAGCGGCCGGCGGGGGTTGGCACTGTTCGACGAAGTCGATGTGGCAGTGCTGGTGGAACGGACGGTGGGGACGGATCCGCGCGGAGAGACTCTGCCTATGCCGGTCGTGATCCGCCGAGCGGATCGAAAGGACCCGACGGAGATCCACGAGGAGATACGTCAGGCTCAGCAGGCGGAGGTCGTTCCGGGGACGTCATCCATCGAAGGTGCGGTGTCTCCGTGGCTTCAGTCCCTGTTCTTCAGGTGTCCGGCGTGGGTGAGGGACGTCGTGTTCTGGCGGTGGCTGCTGCGGAATCCGAGGCGAATCAAGGAGACGATGGGCACGGTGGTGGTGAGCGCGGTTGGGATGGCGGCGCCTGGAGTGCTGGCGTGGGGCATTCCGTTGTCGCTACACCCTCTTGCCGTCGGTGTGGGAGGGATCGCTCAACGGTCCACGTCGACTGGGAAACAGGATGTGTTGGCGCTTACGGTCGTGTTTGACCACGCGGTGATCGATGGCGCTCCGGTAGGGAGGTTCGTGCACCGCGTCCACGAGCTCATGATACGGGCTGAAGGTCTGGTCCCGCTGGAGGAACCCCGGGAAAGCAGTGAATCGGAAGCCCCCTGAACGCCGGCTGAGGGGGTGCCGAGGCCCCGCCCGGCACCGTGCGGGGCGGCATGGCCAGTGAGGCTCATGCCAGACCAGGTGGATCGAAGTTGGGGGTCCGAGACAGGGGGGACCTCAGCCAATGCCGCACAACAGGAGGTCTCGGCATTAGAATCCGACGACACGACCCACCGGGAAGAGCATATGGATAACGAAGGATCCGCGGGTTTCGAGCTCGGAGAATGGGGTTGGGACGAAGGCTGGGCAGAGCTGTTCAAAGGCCTTGAAGATACGGGCTGGCCTGCCAGGGTCACGGAACACCATCGGACTCGCTGGACGATTCAGACATCCTCCGGACCCCGGGACGCGCGAATCGACAGCTCTGTGGTCGGGTCCCTTCGACCGGGGGTAGGTGACTGGGTGGTGGCTTCACCCGGACCTAGCGCCTCCGACTCCTGGCTCATCGTGCTCGTCCTGCCCCGCCGCTCCTGTTTCTCCCGTGGGTCCGCGCTCGACGGATCCGAAGAGCAGGTCCTGGCCTCGAACGTAGACCGCGCCTGGATCGTTCACGGACTCGACCGACCCGTCAACGATCGAAGTCTGGAACGCTACCTGGCCGTCGCCTGGGAGAGCGGAGCTTTGCCTGAATTCGTTCTTGCCAAGTCGGACATGGCCGACGACATACAACAGGCTGTCGAGAGAGTTGAACGATTGGGCTATGGCACGCCGGTCTGGGTGGTGGGGATGCACGACCAGGCATCCATCGCGCGCCTCGGCGACAGCCTGACGCGGGGCCGCACGGTGGTCCTCCTCGGCCCCTCCGGCGCGGGCAAGTCGACGCTCGTGAACCTGCTGGCCGAAAGCGACATCGCGAAGACCGGTTCCGTACGCGAAGGCGACAGCAAGGGCCGCCACACCTCGACCGCGCGCCAGCTCTTCAAGATCCGTGGAGGTGGGCTCCTCCTCGATACTCCCGGCCTTCGTCAGCTTCGCATCTGGGACCTGGACGCCGGACTTGCCAGGGCCTTCCCGGAGATCGACGAGCTTGCCGACGGGTGCAGGTTCCGGGACTGTCGCCACGAAACCGAGCCCGGCTGCGCCGTGCTCGAGGCCGCGCAATCCGGACGGTTGGATCCGGAGCGCCTGGCAGGCTTCCGCAAGCTCCAGGCCGAGGCTGCCTATCAGCTCCGGAAGACCGACCCTCGCGCGAAGAATGAGGCGATCGCCGAGTACAAGTCCATCATGAAGAGCATGAAGCATCATCCCAAGTACCAGTCCAGGAAGTGATGGGGCGAACGCCCATGGATTGGCCGCGCGGAAGAGCATAGACCGAGAGGGAGCATGCCGGAGGAAAGAGAGGTGATCGGAACGGTGGGGGGGACGCCTCTGGTGGAGCTGAGGAGACTCGTTCCCGACGGCTGTGCCCGGGTGCTGGCCAAGGTCGAGGGCCAGAATCCGACGGGCAGCATGAAGGACCGTATGGCCCAGTCCGTCATCGATCGCGCTGTGGAGTCTGGACGCCTGCAGCCATCGGGGACGGTGGTGGAGTACACGGGTGGAAGCACCGGAACCTCGCTCGCCTTCGTGTGCGCGGCGCGGGGATACCGGATCACCGTGGTGACTTCGGACGCGTTCAGCCAGGAAAAGCGCGACCACATGCGCGCATTGGGGGCTGACGTGATCGAGCTCGAGAGCGACGGAGGGCGAACGACGAAGGAGCTCATCCAGCGTATGATCGCAAAGGCGACAGAGCTCGGTGCTGCCCCAGGTGCCTTCTTTGTGGATCAGTTCAACAACCCCGACGCGGCGGCGGGATATGGGCCCCTCGCACAGGAGCTGTGGGAGCAAACCGGTGGCCTGGTGGACGCCTTCGTTCAATCCGTTGGCACCGCGCAATGCATCAACGGCGTGGCGAAGCTCCTGCGGGCCCGAAACCCGGACGTCCGGATTGTCGCCGTGGAGCCGTCGGAATCGCCGGTACTGTCCGGTGGTAGCTCCGGAGCTCACGGGATCGAGGGAGTAGGGCCCGGCTTCGTGCCTCCGCGATGGGACGTGGACCTGGTGGACGAGATCCAGCAGGTCCCCACCGAAGAGGCGAAGGAGATGGCGCGGCGCCTGGCCAGGGAAGAGGCGTTGTTCGCCGGAACCTCGTCGGGCGGAAACATCGTGGCTGCACTCCGGGTCGCCCGGCAGCTCGGGCCTGGGCGGACGGTGGTTACGCTACTGTGTGATTCAGGTCTCAAGTATCTGTCGACTGATCTGTATTCGCACGGCTAGGATCGAGCCGCACTACGTTGCGGGCGAGTCAGCAGGATAGGCTCGCCTTCAGAGCCCTTCATCCCAGAGGGGGAACAGGGTGCCGTGAGCGACGGACGAGAGGTCCTGGAAGAGCAGAAGGAGTACTACGGCGCTCGGGCGCCGGAGTATGACGATTGGTTCCTCCGCCGGGGGCGATATGACGGGGGGGCGGATGAGAACCGACGCTGGTTTGCGGAGGTGGGAGTGGTTCGCAACGCCCTTCGATCATTCGACCCGACGGGTACGGTCCTCGAGCTGGCCTGCGGAACCGGATGGTGGACGGAGGAGCTGGCGTCGCACGCGGACCAAATCACGGCGGTGGATGCCTCTCCAGAGGTGCTCGAGCTCAATCGTCGACGTTTGGGTGCCAGTCAGAAAGTCGAATACCTACTGGCGGATATCTTCGAATGGAAGCCCACGGAAACGTACGACGTGGTGTTCTTCGGGTTCTGGCTGTCGCACGTGCCGCCGGACCGGTTCACGCGGTTCTGGCGCAAGGTGCGGGCCGCGCTAAGACCTGGTGGGCGGGTGTTTTTCGTGGACTCGCTGGAGCGCTCGACCGCTGCTCGGTGGAGTCGGCCAGCGGAGGGAGAGTGCGTGGAGATTCGTACGCTCGGTGATGGGCGTGAGTTCAGGGTAGTGAAGATCCGGTACGATCCCGCCCGTTTGCTAGAAGACCTCGCAGCCCTCGGTTGGAAGGGGCGGATCACTCGCACGGAGCGGTTCTTCGTGTACGGTGCGTTGGGGGTCGATGCCAACGCCACACTTGGTTCAATCAGGAGTCCCGAGCAGTGATTGACCAGCCAGCTGTCGAGTATGCGCTGATCTGGACCTATGAAATCCGGACTGCCTTGACGGGTCGGTTTCAAAAACACTACGGACCAACAGGCTCGTGGGCGCAGCTATTCCAGCGAGCACCCGGCTTCCTCGGGACGCAGCTGTTGCAGGATGAGTCCCAGGAGAACCGCTACGTCACCATCGATCGTTGGACGAGCAAGGCGGCCTACGACTCCTTCCGCGACAGATTCAATCAAGCGTACGAAGCCCTGGATGAGAGGTGTACCTCGCTGACGCTCCAGGAATCGTTCAATGGGGCGTTCACTGGGCCCACGGGCGGATCAACGAAACACGGCCCCCTACAGGAGCTCAGCCTTGTGATGAGCGCCACCATGCCCGACACGATCGAAACCGAGCGGCTACGTCTTCGTCCATTTGGGCTCGATGACGTCAGCGAGGTACTCTCCTACGCTCAGGACCCCGAGTGGTCCCGGTACCTGCGGACCCTTCCCAGACCGTATGGGCGAGCCGACGCGGAGCGGTTCATCGCGAGACAGCTGCTATCGGATCGAGCCGTGCACCCCTCGTGGGCGATCGTATACGAAGGAGTGGTCATCGGGGGCATCAACCTGAGGTTCAACTTCGAGCATCGGTCCGCAGAGCTCGGGTACTCCATAGCTCGTTCGCAGTGGAACCACGGATTCTGCACGGAGGCAGCTCGGGCCGTGATCGAGCATGCCTTCTCGACGCACGAGGACCTCATCCGCGTGCACGCTCGCGCGGACGATCAGAACGGGGCGTCACAGCGCGTCATGGAGAAGGTG
Source organism: Gemmatimonadota bacterium (assembly GCA_037387345.1). Classification (GTDB taxonomy): domain Bacteria; phylum Gemmatimonadota; class Gemmatimonadetes; order Longimicrobiales; family Gaopeijiaceae; genus SZUA-318. The sequence continues at coordinate 7,807 of JARRLD010000075.1, read as the reverse complement.
GGGATGGTCAAGGAGGGTGTGCTGCGCCTGAACCGAGTCGAGGGTGGCGAGGCCTTCGATGAGGCGTGGTATTCGATCTTGCGTTCGGAGTGGGCTGGGGGAGCTCGAGCTGGAAGAGGAGGTGAGGGGAGGTGAATTCCGTGTCGAGATCGCCGAGCCGCGCCTGGGCTCTGAGCAGCTTCTCCGTCGCCCTTGTGGCGTTCACTCCCGGCGCGCCCGTTTCGGCGCAAGCTGCCGGAGCGAGCGACGCGCCGTTCCCGTCCGACTCCGCGATCATCTCGATTCTCAGGGAGCGCGTGGAGCAGGGGCGTAGTGCTGGCATCGTGATCGGTCTTCTCGAGCCCGACGGCGCCACGCGCGTGTTGGCCTGGGGGGACCCAGGGCCGGGGCAGCCACCCCTGGACGGCGAGTCGGTCTTCGAGATCGGCTCGATTACGAAGGTCTTCACCGGCTCGGTCCTCGCTGATATGGCGTTGAAGGGTGAGGTGTCGCTGGACGATCCGGTGCGGCGGTACCTGCCACCGGGCATGACCGTGCCGATGTGGAATGGGACCGAGATCACGCTCCGCACGCTGGCAGAGCAGAACTCGGGATTGCCAAGAATGCCCGACAACTTTGCGCCGGCGGATCCCTCGAACCCCTACGTGGACTACGATGTCGAACGTCTGTACGAGTTCCTGTCCGGGTACGAGCTGCCGCGCTCCCCTGGGGAGACATTCGAGTACTCGAATCTCGGTGTGGGTCTGCTCGGTCACGTCCTCGCCCTGCACGCGGGCACGTCGTACGCCGAGGTCGTGCGCGACCGCATCCTGGAGCCGTTGGTGATGACACATACAGGTGTCGCCCTCACCCCGTGGATGCGCGAGCACCTGGCACTCGGACACGGAAGCGGGGGCGGGGTGGTGCCGAACTGGGACCTGGGCGCGCTGGCGGGCGCGGGTGCGCTCCGGTCTACAGCCGTGGACATGTTGAGATTCTTGGACGCAGCATTGCATCCGGAGCGGGGCTCGATCCAGCGGGCGCTCGCGTTTGCCCAGGAGGAGCGAGCGGACGCGGGTGGCATGCGGATCGGCCTCAACTGGATCAGCATGCACGCCGATTCCGATACGATCGTCTGGCACAATGGCGGCACTGCCGGCTACCGCACGTTCATCGGAATCGTGCCGTCACGGAGGATCGGCGTCGTCGTGCTGACCAACTCGGGAGGCGCAGGTGCGGACGATATCGGTCGTCACCTGCTTCACCCCGAGTTTCCTCTCGCATCGCCCCCGAGCCCGTGGACGGGCCGCCTGCGAATCCTGGTTGTCGCAGTGTTGGCGACGTTGCTTGTCGCGGGTGCGTACAAGCTGCACCGGCGACGCGGCGCTCGCCACGGTACGCCTCAGCCGGTGCACCGGCGGCGGGCGGGCACCGCCGTGCGACCTGGAGGGGGCGTTGAGGCCGATCGACCGGCCGTGACGATCACTCGGAGCCACAAGACGTTGAGGTGAAATCCGTGATGCAGGTGGAGTTCCTGGGAACCGGTGGCGCGATCACGACTCCGCAGCCGCTGTGCTCGTGCCCCGTGTGTCAGGAAGCTCGTGAGAGAGGTGTGCCCTACAGCCGGAGTGGGCCCAGCGTCTTCATTCACGGACCCGACCTGTTGGTTGACACGCCGGAGGAGATCAAAGACCAGCTGAACCGGTCTCGGGTCGAGAAGATCGGTGCCTGCATGTACTCGCACTGGCACCCTGACCACGTCATGGGTCGGCGATTGTTCGAGATCAACAAGGACTTCCGTGATTGGCCGTCGCAGGACCGCTGCACGCCGGTCTACTTGCCGACACAGGTGCTGGCGGACATGAAGGATACCCTCGGGACGTGGGAGCACCTGAGCTTCCTCGAGGCGCGGGGACTGATTCGCATTCAGGAGGTTCCGGACGGGGAGAGCTTCGAGCTACAACATCACGAAGTCCGGCCGTTTCGACTCGCCGAATCCTACGTGTACGCGTTCCTGATCGAAGCTGGCGGGAAACGGCTGCTCGTCGCCCCGGACGAGCTTCTCGGATGGGATCCTCCGGCGTGGGTACAGGGAGTCGATCTCGCTGTGCTTCCCATGGGGGTGGCCGAGTTCCATCCGCTCACGGGTGACAGACAGATCGCCGAAGAGCATCCGGTGCTCCAGGGGGAGGCGACGTTCAACGAGACACTCGAGGTGGTTCGGACGCTGAGGGCGGGGCGCGTGGTTCTGACGCATATCGAGGAGCCTGACAGGTTGAGCTTTGATGTTCTCGTGGCTGTGGGGGAAAGGCTCCAGAGGGAGGGACTCCCGGTGAGCTTTGCCCATGACACGCTGGTCGTGGACGTGTAGAACGAGTCTGTGGTGAGCCAGGACAATCAAGAACTGCCGAGACTGGCGGTCGTCAGCGGGGCCATCGGAGCCGTGATAGGCGGGCTCCTGCCTGTCGGATTGAGCGTCGTCGGGGTGTGGGGCTATGTGGATCGGGGCTATCTGATCTCGAGACAGGGGACGCCCATTGAAGCCGGATGGCCGACGTGGGCCGGGCTGACGTGGTATGCGATCATGTTTGTCGGCGGCGTGGTGCTGATCCACTGGGGAGTTGCATTCTATCGCCGTCATCGTAGACCGGACGCCGCAGAATAGGCCTGGCGGATCGTTACGATTGTATCAACGTGGCCTGAAAGCCCATGAACAGGGCGGCCCAGGGGAGGGATTGATGCAGCTCGGGACGTCGCTTGACGGGCGATGGGAGCAGCGCACATGAAGACCGCTCCGCGAATCTTCTGCGTTCCGGCCACAGAGTCACCGGTCCTGGCCGTTCTGCGCCGTGGCCCGAGTTCGTGGTGCCACGTTGGCCGGTGGAATGTCCAGGAATGGACGTACGAGCCGGGTGCGTGGTTCCGGGGCCGTCTATTCCCGCAGAAATGCGATGTCTCGCCCGACGGCCGTTGGCTGGCGTATTCGGCTCACAAGGCCTCGGCTCAGTGGCCGGCCGGGACGATCTACGAGGCGATCTCGCGGCTTCCCTGGTTGCACGCGTTGGCTGCCTGGGAGGCCGGATCCACCTATACACGCGGCATCCGATTCGACAGCGATTCGACCAGGTCGGATCTCGGCTCCCCCGATGTCGGTGATGCGGAGCCTTGTCTTCGACGGTATGGACTCCGTGCCAACCGGGCGCATCAGTTTGCCGTGGAGCGTCGTCGTGGATGGGTCGAGACGGAGGACTCGCCCCCACCGGATCCCCATGACCTGTGGGACGAGAAGCGCAGGGTTCGAATGTCGAAGTCGCAGCCGTCCGGGACCGCCGTTCTCGAGGTCGAAGGGTCGTATGCCGCGTTCCGGGACAATCCACAGGTCCGGGACCCCGCGAGCTACAGCGTGGTGGAGAATGGCAACATTACGCAGCTTGAGGGGGTCCAGTGGGCAGATTGGGCCAGCTCCGGGGTGCTGCTGGTGGCCACCCTCGAGGGTTGCCTGGAGGCGCATGAGTGGAGCGATGGGACGAAACGCAAGATCTTCGAGCGAGACCTCGCGTCCCTGCTGCCGGTCCCTGGGTCGGCACCGGAGTGGGCCCTGGAATGGTAGTCGGACGTCCTGACGCGCTTGCTGCCAGCCGGTACCGGCTGACGGTCGGGACCAGGGCAGCGGGAGGAATCCGTGCATGACACTGACTGGCTGTTCGTCTGCGGAGCCGTATTGTTCGTCGCGGGAACCGCGGTCATTCTGCCGTCCCTCGGCCGCGGGAACGACGAGCTCGTGCCGCTCGGGCTCGTCGGGATCGTGGGATCGGTTCTCTGCTTCGGTATCGGTGCCTGGAGGACCCACAAGCGCGTGGATTGGCAGCGTGTAGAAGTGGAGCAGCGGCTCTGGGAGAGCGGAGCGCTTGGTCGGGCCTGGCTGAGGATCCGGCAGGCGCTCTCGAGGCGATGACTGCATGGCACCAACGAAGGGTCGATTCATGGAACGATACACGTGGACTTTGCCGATCTTCGTGGCCGTCGCGGTCGCGAACGCCTTGCTCTGGGCAATCGAAGGAGTGAGCGGCAGCTACCGCATGCCTCTCGCGGTCGTGTTCATCGTTCTCAACCTGATCGGGGCGTGGGCGGTGTTCTCGCTCTGGCGCAAGCGACGGCGCCAGGACGACAGCGGCTCCCGATCTACTGACCCCGGACCCGGCGAATAGCGGGTTCATCGACCCGTTCCAGGCCGACGATGCCCATCATGCGTCGCATCTCCTCCCGTTTGGAACTGGACATGAGTCGCCCGACGAGCCGCCACAGCCAGGCGAGCTGCATCTCACGGTTCAGGCGTTGCGCCTCCTCACCCAACGAGAGATACACACCCTCGCGCCAGCCGAACGGCTCGAAGAACGCCGTGCCGGCCTGAGGCGCGAAGCGGAACCGCGCGTTTCCCATCGACACGCGCTTTCCCCAGGTTCGGCTCATCCACTTGAGGAGCTGTGGACTCGCCAGGTCCGTGATCCACGAAACGGCGACACCGGTGGCGTGGAGGTCCTGGGCCAAATCTGCCACATCCCTCTCTTCAAGGTAGATGAGGAGCCCCTCGGTGATCACCAGCGCCCTGGCCGACCCCGCGGTGGCGTCGGCCAGCGTACCATTCCGCACGTTCGGGTCGGTGAGGTCTGCCCCGAGGGCGTGGTAGACGCACGGGGGTGTCTCCCCTTCGAGGGTCTCGAGCTTGTAGGACAGCATCTCGGGGAAGTCGACGTCCACCCAGCGCAGTGAGGACGGCAGCTCCATTCGCCACGGCCGCGCGTCCAGGCCGGCGGCGAGGTTCACCACGGTGTCCACCCCGGCGGCCAGCTGCTCGCGGATCAGACGGTCCATGACGGCGGTACGCACGATCATGGCCCAGGCAGACCGCTCGCCCTGGGGCATCTCCCTGACGATCTGCTCTCCCTTCTCCCCGGCAAGCCTGCGGGCGTAGGGATCCCGGAAGAGGGCGTCGGGACGTTCGCTCTCCAGGGCCCGATAGTGGGCGACCCACAGGGCCGTATCGGAAATGTGCTCGATGCTCACGGGGCTTCCACCAGGGCGAGGGTCTGCGAGCGACGGATCCTAACCGCCTCGCCATAGTTTTGCGAAGAGCGTGGCCGCCTGCGACCGGAACGATCCAGGCTGATTGATTGCTGGCCTCAGTGACCGGCCTCGCGTAAGCTGAACGGATGTCTGACCACCACTCGCTCTGGACGGAGCTCAGGCGGCGGAAGGTCGTTCGCACCGCCGGACTGTACCTGGGCATCGCCTGGGGGGCTGTCACGGTTGCTGGCGAGCTGACCGACATCCTGGAGATCGCCGACTGGGTGCCCAGGCTGGTTCTCCTGGTCGCCGCGCTGGGGTTTCCGGTGACGCTGGCATTAGCCTGGGTCTTCGACTGGAAGCGCGGGGGAGTCCGGCGCGAAGAGGCCGCTGACACCCATCGGTACTCACGCCGCGTGATGATCGGCGGCATGAGTCTGGTATCCCTTCTGATTCTGGTCGTCGGAGTCTGGGCGATGTGGCCGAGGGCGACCCCGCATGGAGCTAGGTCCCAGACGATTGCCGTATTGCCGTTCACCGTGCGAGGAAGTGACGAGTTCGCATATCTCGGCGACGGGATATCGGACTTGCTCAGCACGAAGCTGGATGGCGCCGGTGGCCTGATGACCGCCGATCCACGGGCAGTGGTGCGGCTCCTGGAGGGCGAGGATGTCACGGTGGATCCGGAGCGCGCCGCTGAGGTGGCCACCCGCCTGAACGCGAGATGGTTTGTCCTCGGCAGCATCGTCGAGGCGGCTGGCCGTCTCCAGGTTTCAGCGTCGCTGTACGACCGGGACATCTTGAGCGAAGCGGTTGGGCACGGACGCGTCGAGGGGCAGGCCGAGGATGTCTTCGCCCTGGTCGATCGCGTCGCGTCGGACCTGCTCATCCGACTGAGTGGTGGACCACAGGCCGAGGTGCAACGGGTTGCCGGCGTCACCACATCTTCGCTCCCCGCCTTCAAGGCCTACATGAACGGGGAGAACGCGTATCGCAGCGGCCAGTACTCCGAAGCGCTGGGCCACTTCGAGAGAGCAGTCGGAATCGACTCGACCTTTGCGCTGGCCTACTATCGGATCAGCACAGCCGCCGAGTGGGCATGGGTCGAACCGTGGATCTACGAGGGTGCCGAGCGTGCCGTGGCCCTGGCGGATCGGTTGCCGGAGCGGGAGCGCCGGCTGGTCGAGGTGCTCGGTGTTCGGCGCCGAGAGGCCAACGAACGGGCTGAAGAAGTCTTGCGATCCTTCGTCGGAACGTACCCTGATGACTCGGAGGCGTGGGCCAACCTGGGCGAGCTCGTGACCCACACGCGCCCCATGCACGGACGATCGGCGCTCGAGGGCCGAGACGTCTGGAATCGCGTGCTCGCCCTGGACAGCGCGCACGCCGGAGCGCTGCTGCACCTGATGCGTCTGGATGCCTATGAGGGCAGGCTCGACGATATGGATGCGCGGCTACGGCGCTTTCATGCGCTCAACCCTCAGGCCGATCGCAGCATCGAGATGGACGTGCTCAGACATCGATCGCGCCATCGGTGTGTGGAATGCGGCGGTGTATGCCGGCGACCTCGACTTCGCCGTGAAGATCTGCGAGCAGATGGTCGCCCCGGATCGATCGGTCGAGCAGCGGCGTACGGGGTTCCTCTGGCTTTCGAGCCTCCAGTATGCTCGAGGACGATGGAGCGCGGCGCTTCAGGCGCTTGACGAATTGTCGGCTGTCGATGCGCTTGCGGCAGCGGAGTTCAGACCCCTGCTGTTGACGCTGCCCCTGTCGCCCGCAGGGACGGACGAGCTTGCAGCGGCTCTGGAGGTGCTGGCCGCTCAGCCGGTGCCGGAAGGGAGCGGGGGTCCGCAACTGGTGCTCAACCTGCACGACGGATTGCACGCCATCCTGCGGGCCTACGGCATGGGAATCCTGAACGCCCGCCTCGGCGACACCGCGGCTGCCACCGAGTTCGCGGATACGCTGACCGACCTCATGCTCGCCGTCGACCACGAACGGTTGTCTCAGGATCTGGCGCTTGCCGTGAGGGCACGGATCGCACGGGACGAGGGTCGAACCGACGAGGCCCTGGGGCACGTCACCCAGATGCGGATGAGCGCCTGGCATGGCCAGACCCTGGTCTCGCCGTTCTACGCGCGGACTACGGAGCGTTTCCTGCGGGGTGAGCTGCTCCAACGTGTGGGGCGGGACGACGAGGCTTTGCCCTGGTTCGAGCACATCGCGGAGAACTCTCCGTTCGAGGTGGCGCTCTTGCCGGCTGCACTTCTGATGCGAGGGGAGATTCACGCTGCCCGGGGAGAGACCGCGGAAGCAACTAGGCTCTACGAGAGGTTTCTGGAGATGTGGAACGAAGCGGATGGGGTTCTGCAGCCCGTCGTGAGCAACACCCGAGAGCGCCTGGACATCGTCCGTGGAGAGTGAGGCCGCGCCAGTCCTGATGCGGGTGCCTTTCCTGGCGTCTCCGCGTGCCGAATCCACATGCATATGACACCAACGGCGGGCGAGGAGGAGATCGTGGAGGAATCGACCAGCAGCAATCTCTCTTCTGATGCACGGGTCCACGACGTGGCGAGCCATGGCGGGTCGTCTCCCACCGTGAATCCGTGATGGCCGGTTCCACCGACGGGAGAAACGCGGTCCCCGCGATGTTGCTGGTTCTGCTGGCAAGCACGGGCGCGTGCGGGGAGCGGGAACAAGGGACGCCTGCGATCGCCGCCCGGGACAGTGCTGGCATTACGATCGTGGAGTCCGATCTTGCCCG
>JARRLD010000074.1:0-15168 GCA_037387345.1 Gemmatimonadota bacterium | reverse complement strand
CCGGAAGATCTCGGCCAACTCGTTGGCATCGATGCGGACGAGCGTGTTCCCCGCGTCGAACAGGATCGCCGAGACCGCCGCCGCCTTCGTCATGGCGCCTGGACCGCGGGCCATTCGATGATCACCGCGGTTCCGATCCCGGGCTCGCTCAGCAGCCGCAAGCGGCCGCCGTTCTGACCCACGATCCCGTGCACGGTGGCCAGTCCCAACCCTCTTCCGGGTCCCTGGGGCTTCGTGGTGAAGAACGGCTCGAAGACGCGGGACAGGGTCTCACGATCCATGCCCGCGCCGTCGTCCTCCACCGTCAACTCCACCGCATCATCGGGGACCGACCAGCGCGTGGTGTACCACGCCCGTGACGTGCCGGGAGGAGCGACGGTGATCCGGATGCTCCCGTGGGTCGAGATGGCATCCTTGGCATTGATGATGAGGTTGATCACGATCTGCTCGAGCTGGGAGCGGTCGGCCGTCACCGGGGGCGTGGGAGCGTCGAGGGCCAGGTCGAGATGGACGTCCTGGCTCAGGAAGCGGGAGAGGAGGGGCTCGACATCCCGGACGACCAGCTCCAGCCGGAGAGGTTGGGGCTGCACCGGCTCCCTTCGGGCGAACGACAGGAGCCGCTCGGCGAGGGCCGCCCCCCGCGTCTTGGCGTCGAGGATGTCCTGGGCGAGCCCCCTTGGGTCCTCGCCGTCATCGAGGAGGAGGAGCTCCGCGGCGCCCCCGATGACCGTGAGCAGGTTGTTGAGGTCGTGGGCCACGCCCCTGGCGAGTCTCCCTACGGCGTCGAGTCGGAGGGAGCTCTCCAGCTGCGTCTGGAGCAAGCGCTGGACCTCCTCCGACTGTCGCTGCCCCGTCACCTCCCGAAGCGTCATCTGCCGCCCGGAGCTGCCATCGGTCCACGACACCGTGGCGATGCCGGCGTCGACCCAGGCCACGCGTCCCTTGCGGCTCCGGATGCGCATGCGAACCGGCGCGCCGCCCGGTCGCTTCAGAAGAGGCTCGACCTTCCTCCGCTCCTCGGCTCCGTCCGCGGCACCGCGGAGGAGGCGGGCCAGGGGCTCTCCACGGAGATCGGCTTCCGCGGAACCCAGAAGGAGCTCCGCCGCAGGATTGACCGCGAGGATCTTCCCGTCCGCATCGGCAGCCAGGATGCCGTCGGTGGCGTGGGCGGTCAGATCGCTCAGGCGCTGCTCCGTCGACCGCCCGGACCGGGCCGCCCCCTTGCCGCCGCTCGTCACGGTGTGGACGAGGGCAGCCGCGCCGAACAGGCTCGCCAGGGTGACAGCCAGACGAGTGGCCTCGAGATCCGCCGCCTGCGGCGTCCTGGTCAGCGTCCGTGACACGAAGACGGTCGCGGCAAGGGTCAGCGACGTGATGGCCGCCGCGCCAAAGGCGATCCGCCCTCCCCAGAGGATCCCGACGGCCATCACCACCAGCGGAAACGCGATGAACGAAACAGCAGCCGCGCCGTTGAGCGGGATGGAGACGTGCAGCTCCAGCCAGACCACCACGAGGGTCACCGCGGCCGCACGTCCCACCAGGCCCCGATGAGCCAACCCCAGGGCCGCCAGGCAGATCAGGGCCGTCCCGGCCTGGACCGTCACGGAGATCCCGGCACTGGCGAGCCCGCGGACCGACACGTTGACCGCGATGCCCGCGACGTAGGCGAGGACCGTGACGAGGATCGCGTTCCTCACCCAGTCGGTGTGAGTCGGCCTGTCGAGGTGGATCAGTCCGTCGCGTGCGAGGACGGGCCGGAGCGTTCGGATCTGGGGCACGAGATGGTGGGCCGTTCCGGGACCTAGAAGAACACTGGCTCCTTGTAGGAGCCGAACACTTCCTCCATGGCGTGGCGAATCTCGAACAGGGTACAATAGGCTCGGGCACAGTCGAGGATCCGCGGAACCAGGTTTTCATCGCCCCGGCACGCCGCCGTGAGGGCCTCCAGCGTCGAGGCAACCGAGTCGGGATCGCGGCTCGCTCTCAGATCCGCCATCCGCTGGCGCTGGCGCTGCTCGACGGTGGGGTCGATGCGGAGCGTGTCGATCTCCACGTCGCCCGAGCCCTCGGTGAAGTGGTTGACCCCCACCACGACGCGCTGACCCGACTCGACCTCGAGCTGCTGCCGCATCGCGGAGCTCGCGATCTCCTGCTGGAACCAACCCCGCTCGATCCCGGGAACCACCCCGCCCATCTCGTCGATCTCCTCGAAGAGCGAGAGGGCTTCCCGTTCCAGCTCGTCCGTGAGGGCCTCGACGAAGAAGGACCCTGCCAGCGGATCGATGGTGTTCGCGATGCCGGATTCGTGCGCCAGCACCTGCTGGGTGCGGAGCGCGATACGTACGGCCTTCTCCGTCGGTAGCGCCAGGGTCTCGTCCATGGAGTTCGTGTGGAGCGATTGGGTCCCCCCCAGGGCTGCTGCCATGGCTTGATAGGCGACGCGCACGATGTTGTTCTCCGGCTGTTGCGCGGTCAGGCTCACTCCTGCCGTCTGGGCGTGGGTCCTCAAGCGCCACGACTCCGGGTTCTTCGCCCCATAGCGCTCCCGCAAACGCCCGGCCCAGATGCGGCGGGCCGCCCGGAACTTGGCGATCTCCTCGAAGAAGTCGTTGTGGACATCGAAGAAGAACGACAGCCGGGGCGCGAAAGTATCCACGTCGGCGCCGCTGGCGATGCCACGCTCCACATATTCGAAGCCGTTGGCGAGAGTGAACGCCAGCTCCTGGGCCGCCGTCGCGCCGGCTTCGCGGATGTGGTATCCGGAGATCGAGATCGGGTTGTACTTCGGGGCGTGCTCCGAGCACCACCCGAACATGTCGACGATGCATCGCAGCGCCGGATCGGGGGGGAAGATCCACGCGTGCTGGGCCTGATACTCCTTCAGGATATCATTCTGCACGGTGCCGCGGAGGATCTCCGACGGGAGGCCCTGTCTCTCGGCCGCGGCGACGTAGAAGCAGAAGAGGATGATGGCCGGCCCGTTGATGGTCATGGACACGGACACCTGATCGAGGGGGATTCCCTCGAACAACGTCTCCATGTCCGCCAGGGACGAGATCGCCACCCCGCACACCCCGACCTCCCCCAGCGACCGTGGGTGGTCGGAGTCGTAGCCCATGAGCGTCGGAAAGTCGAAGGCGACGGACAGCCCGGTCTGCCCGTGGTCCAGCAGGTATTTGTACCGCTGGTTCGTCTCCTCGGCGGTGGCAAACCCCGCGAACTGCCGCATGGTCCAGAGGCGCGTCCGGTACATTGTCGCGTACGGGCCGCGGGTGAAGGGAAAGAGCCCCGGCACGCCGAGACGTCCCCCCGTCCCCTCCGGCCGATCGAGCTCGGTGTAGAGGGGATTGACCGGACGGCCTGAGACGGTGGTGAACAGCGCGTCCCGCTGAGGCGTGTCCTGAAGCGCTGTCTCCCACTCGGCCAGACGTGCCTTGAGCTCGGCGAGCTCGGCCTCCCGTGCTCGCACCATCTCGGTGAGTCGGCCCTTCGGGGTTTCCACGTCCTTCTCGATGATCGACATGCGCGCTCCTGGGCAGAACTGCTACCGGTAGCCGAGGCTCTCCGACCAGCCACATCGGAGAGGCCGCACCTGCTACACCGGACTGACTCCTAAAGATGTCTCTGGGGCCCAGACGGTCAAAGCGCCGAGTGTCGGCCAAGCAGATCGGCAAGGATCTCGTGGGCGACCGAATAGGGCGTGTCGTCCCCGGACTGGATACGGTCGATGCCCGCATCCAGCCGCTCCCTCACCAGCTCCGACGCCCACGCCGCGCGCCGCAGCTCCCGTTCCACCACGTCCCGTACGCGGGTGAGGGCCCTGGCCCGGCGACGCCGGGTCAGCTCACCGCTCTCCCCGAGCCAGGAGCGGTGGTCGTCGATGGCGCCAAGGAGCTCCTGGACCCCCTCCCCCGTTTGGGCGACGGTCTTCAAGACCGGAACGGACCATCCGCCTGGCTCGGCCCGGTCCGAGGTCACCGCCCCCGCAGCCTGCACCCGGGCCAGGTCGACGCCGTGGTGAGCCGGCACGTCGTGAAGCGCCCGCCCGGCCCGGATATGGATCGCCTGGCGGATCTCCTTGAGCAGTCGCTCCGCGCCGGGACGATCGGCCTTGTTCACCACGAAGATGTCGGCGATCTCCATGAGACCGGCTTTCATGGCCTGGATGGCATCACCTGACTCCGGTACCAGGACGACCACCACCGTGTCGGCGGCCGCGGTGATCTCCAGCTCGGTCTGCCCTACACCCACGCTCTCCACGAGGACCCGGTCGAAGCCGTAGGCGTCCATGAGGTCGATGACCTCCTTGGTGGTCGTGGCGAGGCCCCCGAGCGATCCTCGTGTGGCCATGGAGCGGATGAAGATCCCGGGATCCGTGGCCAGGTCGTTCATGCGGATCCGGTCTCCCAGGAGGGCACCTCCCGAATAGGGGGACGTGGGGTCGACCGCCACGACTCCGATCTGCTCCTGCCGAGCCCGATACTCCGTTGCCAGCGCCGCGAGGAGGCTCGACTTTCCCGCACCCGGCGGACCCGTGAACCCCAGCCGGGCCGCACGGTGGCCCTCCACGAGGACCCGGTGAAGGAGCTCCTGAAAGCCTGGCCGCTGATCTTCCACCACCGAGATGGCCCGGGCCAGGGCGACCGCCCTGCCCTCACGAAAGCGCTGCAGGACGCCCTCGAGCGCAGGCGAAAGCCGATCCAGGGAGCGGTTCACGTCACCGCCAGTCATCGGGCCGCAGGCCGCGTGCATGCCGCAGCGGGTTCTCGAGAAGGTGGGTGGGGAGAAACAGCACCACCACAAACATCACCAGGGAGGCGATCAGTCCCGCGCCGAGCAGCCACCAGTTCCCCAGAGCGATGAAGAGGATGGAGGTGATCACCGCCGTCGTGGTGGCGAAGATGCTCAGCAGGAGACGGCGGGCCTGCAGGTGGAGGAACCTCTCCTGTGACTGCATGTCTCGGGGATGGACCCGGACCCTCAGCTCTTCCCGTTCCGCCCGGGTCACGAGATCGCGCACGGATCGGATGGCTCCCTGGGCCTCGTCCACGAAGCTCCGGGCAATCTGCACCGGCTGCTGGCCCGTGAGCTTCAGCATGTCTCCCCGATTCGACTGGATGACGCTGCGGACGAAGGTCAGCCCGTCGAAGCCCTCGTCGTAGCGGAACGCCAGTCCCTCGATGAGCGCCGAGGTACGGAAGAAGTAGACCAGCTCCTGGGGCAGGGTCAGAGGCCAGGTATAGAACGTGTCGAAGACGTCCGATACGAGATCCTCCACGATCCGCTGCCGGTTGGTGGTCTTGGCCCGCTCGACGATGCGCAGGATCTCGGTGGCGGCCTCGCGGATCTCTCCGCGTGACACTTCCGGGCTGATCATCCCGAGTCGGTACATCTCGTTGATCACCCCGTCGATATCCTCCCGTCCCAGGGCCAGCGCGACGTTGAGGATGGACTCGCGGGTCCATCGGGGAACCTCGAGCACAGCGCCCCAATCCAGAAGCACGAGCGTGCCGTCCTCCTGGACCAGCAGGTTGCCAGGATGGGGGTCCGCGTGCATGAAGCCGTCGACCATCATCATGCGCAGGTAGACGCCGGTCAGCGTCTCCATGAAGCCCGTGAAGGAGAGCCGCCCGGTGAGGAAGTCGTCGTGCAGCCGATCCACCTTGGTCCCGGGGCAATGCTCCATCACCAGAACGCGTCGGCGCGTGAACCGCTCCAGCACCATGGGCGCCCGCACACGTCGATCCTTGCGGAAGAACCGCTGGAACCGGGCGATGTTCTCCGCCTCCTGGCGAAAGTCCATCTCCTGGCGGACCCGGACGCTGAACTCGCGCACCACGTTCGTCACCGCCCGCACATGGTGATTGGGAAAGAGGATGTTCAGCCAGAACAGGAGACGATAGGAGATGTCCAGGTCCAGGGCGATCATCGCCTCGACCCCCGGCCTCAGCACCTTGACCACGACCTCCCGGTCTCCGACCCGGGCCCGGTGTACCTGACCCAGGCTGGCCGTCGCGATGGGCTCCCGCTCGAAATCCTGGAACAGCTCCTCCGCCGTGGCGCCCAGCTCCTCCTGGATGACCCGCAGGATCTCGTCGGCGGGATCGGCGGGCACCCGGTCCTGCAGCTTGCTGACCTCCGACAGGTAGGGCTCCGGAAGGATGTCTGCCCGGGAGCTGAAGAGCTGCGCGAGCTTGACGAACGTGGGTCCTAGCCTCGCAAGGGTGGCCGTGAGCCGCTCGGCCCGGCGCCGATGCTGATCGAGCGTGCGACGCACGGGCCGGCCGAACACGATCCAGGCACGGCGGTCCCTGAGGAATGCCACCACGAACGCGCTCAGGCGCATGACGACCGAGACGCTGCGGGAGAGGCGCTTCACGGGAACGCGGGGTCGAGGGAGAAGAAGGTATCCGAGTGCACGGGCTACAGGAGAAGTCGGGTGGCGAGCCCCAGCAGGAGGAGGAACCCGCACAGGTCGGTGAAAGGCGTCACGAACATGGACGACGACACGGCCGGGTCCACACCCAGGCGGTCCATGACCGTGGGAACCGCGGAACCCAGGAAGCCGGCCACGATGAGGTTTCCCCACATGGCGAGCAGCACCACCAGCCCCAGGCGGGGATCGCCACCCACCATCACCGCCAGCGTCGCCACCACGGCGCCGAGCACGGCCCCGTTGATGACGCCGACGGTAACCTCCCGACCCACTCGGCTTGCGAGGGCCACCCGGGGTGACGAGTGCCCTTCCAGGGCGAGGCTACGCACGGTGACCGCCACGGCCTGGCTTCCCGCGTTGCCGCCCATTCCCGCGACGATGGGCATCACCGCCGCAAGGATGACGGCGGCCTGGATCGTGTCCGAGAAGAGGTACACGACGCCGGAGGCGAGGGCGGCGGTCGCCAGGTTCGCCACCAGCCACGGGATGCGGGCGCGAACGGACTCCCATGCGGTGTATCGGAGAGCCTCCTCGTCTCCGCCCATCCCCGCCATGAGGAGGATGTCCTCGGTCTGCTCCGCCTCGATGACATCGATGACGTCGTCGAAGGTGATCCGGCCCAGGAGCTCTCCTTCGGAGGTGACCACCGCCATGGAGGCGAGATTGTATCGCCCGATCAGGCGACCGACCTCCTCCTGATCCACATCCGGGAGGACGGAGGCGACGATGGGCTCGACCAGACGTTCCACCGCTTCGGCGAGCTCGGCGGTGACCAGCGCGTCGAGACCGACCGTGCCCAGCAGGCGGCGGCGTGCATCCACCACGAAGACGGTGTAGAAGTCCTCCACTTCCCGACCCAGCACCCTGACCTGCTCCAGCGCCTCCTGGGCCGTGAGGGAGGACTGGACCGCGACCAGGTCGGTGGTCATGAGACCGCCCGCGGTCTCCTCGCCGTAACCCAGGAGGTCGCTCAGCTCGCCGGCTTCCTCGCGGGGGAGCTGAGAGAGGATCCTCCGTCGCTCCTCGGGATCCAACTCCCCGATCAGGTCGACGGCATCGTCGTCCGCCAGCTCGTGTAGCAGCTCGGCGCCCCTCGCCGGCTCCAGGGCGGCAAGCAGCTCCGCTCGCTCCTCACCCTCCTCCATCTCGGCGAGGGCCTCGGACGCGACCTCCGCGGGGAGCGCGGAAAGCAGGAGCACCTGGGAGTCCTCGTCCAGGTCCTCCACCAGGTCGGCGAGGTCCGATGGATGCAGCTCGGCGAGGGCCTCGCGGACGTCCTCCACTTCCCCGTCCGATCGGATTTCGGCCAGGCGCTCCTTGATTTCCTCGATGCCGCGATGGGAATGGGTCATGGATCCTGACTCGATACGAAGGCCGTCCGTGCGCCGGGGAATGCCGAGCGCGCGGAACGTCGAGGCTCGCGGGTCAGCCTGGCCTCGGAAGATCCTCCCGCCACCGCCCAGGGGCAAGCCGCGCGCGTGCCCCTCGGGTCCTTCAGAGCTCCGAGAGGGGCCCCACGAGCTTGGCCACCAGGGCCTCCTGCATCCGATACATGGGGCTTTCGGTCCGCTCGGGGCCCTCCGGGTGCTCGTGCCCCAGGACGTGGAGGGTCCCGTGGATCGTCAATCGCACGAGCTCCTCGGCGACGCTCACTCCGTAATCCGCGGCCTGTCGCGCCGCCTGATCCGCTCCCACATAGACGTCACCTACGGACCGGCTCCCGGTGCCGAGAGAAAAGGCCAGGACGTCGGTCACCCTGTCCTCGCCCAGGTAATCCCGGTTCAGGATCCGGATGGCCCCGTCACCGAGCAGGGTCAGGGAGATCTCACCCGGACCTCCGCCTCCGGCGGCGAAGGTCTCCCGCACGGCGCGCTCCAGGAGATCCCCGGAAACCGCCGTGCATGCGCCGACGGTCACCTGCACCACCAGGTCGCTGTCCGGGGTCACGTCCGATGCGACTCCCCGCTCCCTTCGTTCGTCCCCTCTTCCCGGGAAGGGGCATCCGTGAGGTGTTTCGTCTCGGGATACTCGATGCGCCGGTGGATCACTCCCGAGAGGATCTTGGCGAAGTTGCCCTCGATCTCCGTGAGCTCTCGCATCGTGAGGGGCGCATCGTCGAGTTGGCCCGCATCGAGCTTGCTGCGGAAGATGCTGTGGATGAGGTCGCGAACCCTTTCGGGGGTCGGATCCTGCATGGCGCGGGTCGCGGACTCACACGCGTCCGCCATCAGGACGATGGCCGTCTCCTTCGACTGGGGCTTCGGTCCGGGATAGTAGAACAGCCTCTCGTCGAGCTCACCCTCGGCTTCTTCCTTCGCCTTCTCGTAGAAGAACCCGATCTTCTGCGTGCCGTGATGCTCGCGGATGAACCGGATGACGATCTCCGGGACTTTCGCATCGCGGGCGAGGCGTTCCCCCTCCGTGACGTGCTCGCGTACGATCGCCGCCGAAGTGTGCGGTTTGAGCTTGTCATGGGGGTTTCGCCCGTCCGGCTGGTTCTCCACGAAATAGTGGGGCTTCAACATCTTCCCCACGTCGTGATAGTAGACCCCGACCCGGCACAGCAGGCCGTTGGCACCGACGGCGTTGGCGCCTGCCTCCGACAGGTTCGCCACGTTGAGGGTGTGGGCGTAGGTACCGGGGGCCTCCAGGGACAGCCGCCTGAGCAAGGGACGGGCGGGATCGGCCCATTCGAGGAGCGTCTGATCGGTCGTGATCCCGGTGAAGAGCTCGAAGACCCAGAGGAATCCCATGGCGAGGAGCGCCGACAGCGTGACACTGCCCACCGACACGAGGCTTGCCTGGGCCACGTCTGTGATGTCTCGGCCGACGGCCAGCCCGTGGCCCCACAGCACCAGGCTCATGGCCACGGCGATCATGGCGATGGAGACCCAGGTCTGGGACCGACGACGGACGGCCTTCACCGACAGTGCCGCGGCCCCGCCTCCTGCCAGGACGACCAGGACCGTGCCGTAGTCGCCGAACTCGGGCAGGGCGCCGGTCACCACTCCCACGACGAAGACGAGCACCAGGGCCATCCGGCCGTCCCAGAGGGCCCCGACCGGAAGCGCCACGAAGGCGATGGGGAGCCACTCCGGAGCCAGCCCGTTGCGGAATACGGCCGCGGCAGCCGCGAAGTAGACCGCGACCAGGAGCGCGATCAAGAGCAGCCAACGCAGGTTGGCGTAGACCTCCGGCCGGAAGAAGAAGAGGACGAGGCCGAAGAGCGCGAGCATCATCACGTTGACGAGCCAGCTTCCGAACAGGGGCCAGAGCTCGAGGGGGGCGGGCTCCAGGAGGCCCTGCGCCAGCAGCTCGTTCTGGTAGGCCCGTAGCCGCTCCAGATCCTCCTCCCGGATCTGGTCCGCTGCCCTCACGATGGCTTCCCCCTGGAGCACGTTTCCCTTGACCTGCGAAATGGACTGAGCCATCGCTTGCCGGTCCGCGGTCGTGGTCTCCTGGTCCGGGACCAGGCTGTACTCCATGTTCCGGACCAGGATGATCCGCAGGAGGTCCGACACGTCCGGTGGGGTATCGCGGGGAAGACGTCGTATGGCCTCGTCGAGGAACTCGTTGCGGCTGACGAGATCCTCCGCCGGGCGCGATGTTTCCGTGCTGTCCGACTCCTCGACCGTCACCGTGGTGGTGGTGAGGGGCGACTGGAAGGCGTCGTAGACCCCCCGGCCAAGGATCCTCGACACCGCCTCCTTCGCCGTCGCCCTCAGAAGCCCGCGGGTCTCCGGATCCGAGAGCGCGGCCACCTGGGAGGGGCTGACAACCAGGGCCAGATCCCGCACGGCCCCCTGGACTTCACCCTGGTCTTCCGCTGCCTCGAGGCGATCGAAGAAGGCGTCGATGCGCCGGTTCATGGTATCCGCCGCCCCCACGACGAAGGCGAACGTGGGGGGCACGGACTCCATGGCCTGGGCCCGCTCCCGCTCGAGCTCCTCCGGGGGCTTGGGCACGCTGAAGGGGACGCGCGCGATCACGTCCTCCGTCGCCACCATCCCCGCCTCGTACGCGTATGCGCCCACGGACTGCTCCCTGGGGGGAGGGAAGAGAACCGTGATGAACGTCGCCACTGCCACCAGCATGAGGATACGAACCCCGTGATGGAGCGCTCGTGCACGGCCTCCGGGGGCCGGACTGCCTGACAGGGACTCGAGGACCGAGGGCTGCCTCTTCTCGCTCACGGGCTCTCACCCCCGTCACCGGCTGATTCGTATGCGCGGATGATGTCCTTCACCAGCCGATGCCGAATCACGTCCTTGGCGTCCAGGTAGACGACGGAGATCCCGTCGATGGCCGCGAGGATGCGCTCCACCTCCAGGAGCCCGGAATCCTCCCTGCGCGGAAGGTCGATCTGGGTCTTGTCTCCCGTGATGACCACCCGGGAGTTCAGCCCGAGCCGGGTCAGGAACATCTTCATCTGGGCGGTCGTGGCGTTCTGGGCCTCGTCCAGGATGACGAAGGCATCGGACAGGGTCCGGCCACGCATGTACGCCAGGGGCGCGATCTCGATGGTGGAGTCCTCCAGGGCCCTCCGGACGCGATCGTGCGGCATCATGTCCTCGAGGGCGTCGTACAGGGGCCTCAGGTACGGATCCACCTTCTCCTGCAGATCCCCGGGAAGGAAGCCCAGGTTCTCGCCCGCCTCCACCGCTGGCCTGGCGAGGATGATGCGGCGCACACGTTTCTTATAGAGGGCATCCACCGCGCACGCAACGGCCAGGTAGGTCTTCCCGGTCCCGGCGGGCCCGATGCCGATCACCACGTCGTGGGCCTGGATCGCCTTCAGGTAGCTCCGCTGCCCGTCGGACTTCGGCACGATGACCCGTCGGGATCCAGGAAGCGCCAGGCGGACCTCGTCGTCCGGATGGACGATGCCGTCCGCGCCCAGGGCCGTCACGCCCTCGGCAAAGCGAGCCAGGTCGGGGGTGTCGAAGGGAACACGCAGGCGCGACAGCTCGATCACGTGCTGCACGACCGGAACCGCCGCCTCCACGGCCTCGAGGCTTCCGGAGAGGATGAGCTGGTCGCCCCTGAGGACGGCCCGAACGCCGAAGAGGCGGCTCAGCTCCTGGATGTTCCGATCGTTGACCCCGGCCAACATGAGCTGGTCGGCGCCCTCCGTGTCCAGGCGATGCTCGACGATGGTTTCTCCGTTGGGCACAGGCGCTCCTGATGTATCCTACGGAGTGGACTCCCGGGCCACCACCCGGAGACCCAGCTCCTCGAGCTCATCGGAGGAGAGAGGACTCGGAGCACCCTCGAACAGCGCGCGGGCCGCCGTGGTCTTCGGAAACGCGATGACGTCCCGCAAGCTCCCCGCTCCCACGAAGCGCTGCACGATACGATCCATGCCCAGGGCGATCCCTCCGTGAGGGGGTGCTCCAGCCGCCAGGGCCTCCAGCAGGAACCCGAACTTCCGGTCGATCTCCTCGTCCTCGAGCCCCAGGATCCGAAGCACCTTCCTCTGGAGGCCCGGCTCATGGATTCGTACGCTCCCCGACCCGAATTCGGTCCCGTTGTACACGAGATCGTAGGCCTGGCCCCGGGTGGCGGCAGGATCCGAATCCAGCAGGTCCACGTCGTCCGGATGGGGCATGACGAACGGATGATGCCCCGGGACCAGGCGCCCGCCCTCCTCTTCGAAGACCGGGAAGTCGGTCACCCACAGCCAGGCGTGCTCCCGATCCAGAGGTTGGTCCGTCATCTCTCGGGCGGCGGCACGTGTGGCCGCCAGCGCTGGAGACGTGACGGCATCGGGTCCCGCCGCGACAAGCGCCAGGTCCCCCGGCTTCAGCCCCAGCACGTCGCAGTGGGCGTCGGTGAGAAATCTGCCCAGGGGCCCCGATGCCCCGTCCTCCCCCTGCTTCGCCCACGCCAGCCCGGGGGCACCTGCCTGCTTGGCTGCGGCCTCCACCGTCTCGATCTGCTTGCGGGAGAGTGCCGCTCCACCCGGGACGCAGATTCCCCGTACCCGCCCTCCCGCCTCGACTGCCATGCGGAAGATCCGGAACTCGAGGTCCGCGGTGGCCTCGGTCCAGTCCTGGATCTCGAGTCCGTATCGCAGGTCCGGCCTGTCGGACCCGTACCGATCCACGGCCTCCGCATGGGTGATCCTCGGCAGGGGCAACGTGGCGGCGACCCCCGCTACGTCGGCCATGGCCCCTACCAGCCCTTCGACCCACCCGAGGATATCGTCAGGCGTTACGAACGACGCCTCGAGGTCGATCTGCGTGAACTCGGGCTGGCGATCCGCCCGGAGATCCTCGTCCCGGAAGCAGCGCGCGATCTGGAAGTATCGGTCGTAGCCCGCAACCATGAGGATCTGCTTGTAGAGCGGTACTCTGCCGCGCGCACGCCGGTCATTCCCGGGTACCGTTCTCCCGAGGAGGAGCTGCCGTCCGAGGACCTCCGGATGGTCAGGGCGTGCTGGAGCTCCGGGCGCCGAAGGTCCAGGACCCGATGACGAAGCCGGAGGTCCTCGGACGGCAGCTCCTCCTCGGGAGAACGGTACACGGGAATGACCGGCGTGCGCGCGGCAGAGTACCGCTCGACGCGGACGGCCCGCAGCTCCACCTCCCCGGTGGGCATTTCGGGATTGGGGTCCGGCCTGCGCTCGATCCGGCCCTCCACCACCACGACATCTTCCGCGCCGAGGGCCGGGGCCAGCTCCAGGCTCTTCGGCTCGGACCAATCGGGCCCGACGGACACCTGGAGCAGACCGCTCCGGTCCCGGATGTCCATGAAGAGCAGCCCCCCCAGGTCGCGACGCCGGTGGACCCAGCCCGTCACGCGCAGCTCGGCGCCCTCGTCCGCGGCCGTGAGGCCGCCCACCATGCAGGTACGCAGGGTCGTACGCTCCGTCTCACGATCCATACATTCCGGCCTTGCCCGGTTGCCTGAGGATGTCCCGACGCGCCGAACGGGACGCCATACGATCCAGCCTGCAAAGATAGTCGATCCCCAGGAGGAACATGAGACCTATCGCCTCGGCGGTCGGCCTCACACGCGGGCGCACGGCTCGCCCGGGTTCAGCGACTCCCGGTTGGCGGCTAAGTTAGGCGGCATCCTCCAACGGCTCAACGAGATGGACCCGACCGACCGACCCGATCTGCTGTCCTTCGAACCCGACGAGCTTCACCGGGAGCTGATGAGGCACTTCCAGGCCCGCGGACAGCCTTCCTACCGTGCCGATCAGGTCCGGCGGTGGATCTTCGAGGCACTGGCCCGCTCGCCCGGCGGGATGACGGATATCCCCGAGCCGGAGCGGTCCGCCCTGGACGAGGTCTTCAGGATCGACGAGCCCCTGGAGGACCGCGTGTCGGTGAGCTCCGACGGAACGGTCAAGCACCTCTGGAGGCTCCACGACGGGCACCTCGTGGAGTCGGTGCTCATCCCCACCGACAGCCGGCTCACGCTGTGCATCTCCTCCCAGGCCGGCTGCGCCGTCGGCTGCACGTTCTGCGCCACCGGCTGGGGGGGCTTCGACCGCCAGCTGAGCGCCGGCGAGATCGTCGGCCAATATCGGGCGTCCCGGCGCTGGGCCGAGGACAACGATCTGGGCTCCATCACCAACATCGTGTACATGGGCATGGGAGAGCCGCTGGCCAACCGACCTGCGGTCCACAGGTCCCTCACGCTGCTGAACCGGGGATATGGCGTCGGAGCTCGCCGGATCACCGTCTCGACGGTGGGGGTGGTGCCGGGCATTCTCGAGCTTGCCGAAAGGCCGGAGCAGTTTCGACTGGCCCTCTCCCTCCACGCGCCGGAGCCGGAGCTGCGCAAGTCGCTGATTCCCCTGGAGCGGCGCTACAGCCTCTCCGACGTCATGGAGGCCCTGGGCAAGTTCAACGCTGCCGGAGGCAAGCGGATCACCTTCGAGTACACGATGATCCGAGGCATCAACGACGCGGCGACGCTGGCGCCGGAGCTCGCCCGCCTGGCCCGGGAGGTGGGTGCCTTCGTGAACCTGATCCCGTTCAACCCCATTCCCTACCAGGATTGGCGACCCTCCTCGCCGGATCCTCGCCGGAGAGGATTCAGGCCTTCGCGGCCGCCCTGGAGGAGCGGGGCGTACCGGTGGCCGTGCGAGAGACCCGAGGTCGGGACATCGATGCCGCCTGTGGGCAGCTGCGGGCCCACGCCCGGGGGCGGGGTGCCGAGCCGAACGGTGGAGAACCGCCGCGCTCGTCCGCCTGATTGACGGGCGCAACCCCGCTCACGACATTGGCCGGCGTCGGCCCAGCCGTACCTCTCTCGCCCACCTCGTCATGATCCGAAGCCGGCAGGCCATCACCCTGGCGCTGGGAGCGCTCGTCCTCACCCAGGCCTGTTGGGGAGACGAGCCCGCGAGCGAAGTCCCGACGGCCTCGGCGGACTCCCTCGTCCGGCAGGGCGACACGGCCACCGTCGAGGCACCCGCACCCGCCCAGCAGCCCGGGGAGGCCGACACGGCCCAGGTGATCGACACGGCCCAGGTGGCCGACACGGCCCAGGTGGCCGATACGGCCCGGGTGATCGACACGGCCCAGGTGGTCGACTCGACCCGGCGGTCGACCACGGAGCCCTCCTCCATCGAAGCACGCCTGGATCGCATCGCCCAGGCGCAGGAGGCCATGGCGTCGCGACTCGATTCGCTTCTCGGAGCACCTGGCCGCCCGGCGGATGAGACGGCGGGGGCCGTCGAGGCTGCCGGGGAGGTGCTCGGCCAGGCACGCCAAGAG
>JARRLD010000073.1:0-13023 GCA_037387345.1 Gemmatimonadota bacterium | reverse complement strand
CCGAGGCGGTCGATGTCCTCCTGGACTACGTCGAACGTGAGCTCGAAGCGGATCGGTGTCCGGGTCAGCGGGAGCCTCGGGGCGGATGGACCGGGGCCGGACAAGCTACCCTCGCTCCGCCGCGAGGCAAGCGGCCTGGCCAGAAGGCAGTGGGCCTTCCCCGGAACTCCGCTCCCGCTTCGATGATTTCAGATCAAGTATGTGCGGCCGTGCGAAAGTCGGGCCCGGCTCTCGGGCGCCGGGTGGGGGAATCAGTCTGTTCGGCCCATATGTTACGAACACCCACGGGATCCAGTGAGTCGACCGGAGGATGACGTATGACGTTTCACGACGAGCGCAAAACCATCTGGGAGAAGGTCCTGGAACCTGGCGAGTTGGACGAGGGCCGGGTGAAGCCCGTCACCTGTCATCACGCTACGGTGTGCATGACGCATTTCGAGGGTGCGTACGCCGCCCTGGACAACCGGTGCCCCCATCAGGGCGGCCCGCTGGGAGAAGGGTCCATCGAGAACGGGATGCTCCGATGTCCGTGGCACGGGTGGGACTTCCACCCCACCACCGGCAGGCCTCCGGGCGGGTACGACGACGGAGTCCGCGTCTACCCGGTGGACGTGCGCGACGACGGCGTCTACGTGGGCTTTCTCGAAGAAGCGGCGCATCGGCGGACCGTCTCCGACCTCATGGTGGAGTCGCTGGTGAGGTGGAATGTTCGCCACGTCTGGGGGATGGTAGGGCATTCCAACCTGGGGCTCGCGGATGCCCTTCGGCGCCAGGAAGTGGCCGGCCGCCTTCGTTACTACGGCATCCGCCACGAAGGTGCCGCCTCTTTCGCTGCCAGCGCCTACGGCAAGCTCACCGGTCGACCGGCGGCGTGCTTCGCCATCGCCGGGCCCGGGGCCACCAACCTCCTCACGGGGCTGTGGGACGCCAATGTGGACCGGGCGCCGGTGCTGGCCCTCACCGGCCAGGTGGACACCCAGGTCCTGGGCCCCGGTGCCTTCCAGGAGGTGGACCTGATGGCGGCGTACGGGAAGGTGGCCCAGTGGAGTCAGACCGTCCTCCACACCAGCCGCCATGCGGAGCTCGTGAACCTGGCGTGCAAGTCCGCCATCCTGAACCGGGGGGTGTCGCACCTCGTCTTCCCGGACGAAGTCCAGCAGCTTCCCGTCGACGAGGAGGCGGCGGCTGGCGGTCCCGAGGGACGCCTGACGCCGAGGACCATCACGCCACCGCAGGAAGCGGTGGAAGCGGCCCTGGCCCTCCTCGGGCAGGCGAGGCGTCCGGTCATCATCGTGGGACATGGCGCCCGCTTCAGGATGGACGACGTTCTGGCGCTGGCCGAGTCGCTCGAGTGTCCGGTGATCACCACGTTCAAGGGGAAGGGCCTCGTCCCGGACCGCCATCCCCTGGGATGTGGAGTGTTGGGACGGAGTGGCACACCCATCGCCTCGTGGTTCATGAACGAGGCCGACGTGCTGCTGGTCTTCGGCGCGTCGTTTTCCAACCATACGGGCATCACCCCCAAGAAGCCGATCATCCAGGTGGACTTCGATCCCATGATGCTCGGCAAGTTCCACGCGGTGGACGTCCCGGTGTGGGGGGAGATCGGAATCACCTGCGGCCTTCTGCGTAGAGCCCTGGACGAGCGTGGCGCGGCCTCACGAGACCACACGGAGGAGATCGCCGGGCGGTGGGCCATGTGGAGGCAAGAGAAGGCCAGTCGCGAGAAGGATGACCGAGGTCAGGGGGTGGGCTCCGCCGCCATCTTCGCGGCACTCACCCGTGCGGTCCCCGAGGACGCCATCATTGCCGTGGACGTGGGGAACAACACCTACTCCTTCGGCCGCTACTTCGAATGCACCCGCCAGGCCATCCTCATGTCCGGCTATCTCGGTTCCATCGGCTTCGCCTTGCCGGCTGCGCTGGGTGCCTGGGCGGCCACCCAGGAGGACGACCCCGGCTTCGCCGGGCGCAAGGTCGTGTCCGTCTCCGGCGACGGTGGGTTCGGTCAGTACATGGCGGAGCTGACCACGGCGGTGAAATACGGGATGGACATCACCCACGTCCTCCTCAACAACAACGAGCTGGCCAAGATCTCCAAGGAACAACGCTCCGGAAACTGGGATGTATGGCAGACCAGCCTGGTCAACCCGAGCTTTGCCGAATACGCGCAGCTGTGTGGTGCACTGGGCATCCGCGTAACGTCCAAAGACGAGCTGGACGGGGCCCTGAACCAGGCCCTCTCCCACGACGGTCCTGCCCTCGTGGAGATCATGGCCGATGCCCAGCTGGTGTAGCCGAGGGGGGAATCCCTTCGGGAAGCACTGGCCTCGTGTACACCGTCTCGCCCCCGATGACCGTCATATCCGGCTCGATCTTCCAGATGTCCGCGACCGGTATGGCCATGTAATCCACGGGGATGACCACGAAATCAGCGAGCTTTCCCACCTCGATGGAGCCCAGGAGGTCCTCGGCATGCATGGCGTAGGCCCCGCCCATGGTCGCGGCGCGCAGCGCCTCCTCCCGTGTCATGGCCTGCTCCGGAATCCAGCCACCCGGGGGGGCGTCGTCCCGGTCCTGCCGGGTCACCGCAGCGTGCAGCGTGTAGAACGGATTGTAGGGAGAGACCGAATAGTCCGTCCCGGTGGCCAGGGGCACGCCGAGGTCCAGGAGGTCACTCCAGATATAGGCGTACTTCAGGCGTTCGGGGCCCATGCGGGCCTCGGCGAAATGCATGTCCTCGGTGGCATGAAGCGGCTGCATCGAAGCGACGATCCCGAGGTCGCGTAGCCTGGGCACGTCCTCGGCGGAGAACATCTGGGCGTGCTCGAGAGCGAAACGGGCATCCCTGCCATCGATTCCCGTGGCCTTCAGGGCCCTCTCGAAGGCGTTGATGGCCGCACGATTGGCCCCGTCTCCGATGCAGTGGACCCTCAGGTTGAAGCCCAGGCCCAGGAGCTCTGTGCCCAGCGCGGCCAGCTCGTCTTCGCTCATGCGAGCTTCCCCATGGAAGTCGGGATAGTCGCTGTACTCCTCGAGGAAGAGCGCACCCCTGGACCCCAGGGCCCCGTCGGCGAAGGCCTTCACGGACTGGACGAAGTACTTGTCTTCGTAGTTGAGCGGCCGGCGCAGCTCCCGGGCTGCGCCCTCGTTCACCATCTCGTTGATTCTGATCCGGAGGAGCCCTACCTCGTAGAGCTTGATCCGCCGCTGCACCTCGTCATAGCCCGTCCTGCTGGCGCCGTGGAGCGTGGTGAGCCCGCTGGCAACGGCCAGTTGGGTCCCTTCGACGAGATTGCGGCTCCTCTCGTAGTCGGTGAGAGGGGGCAGCGGCGGAATGAGCCTGGTCAGCTGAGGGGGAGCCCTCTCGACGAACTCGCCGGTCGGCTCCCCGCTCTCGTCCTTCTTGATGTGGCCTCCCGGGGGATCGGGAGTGTCACGGGTGATGCCTGCGAGCTCCAGAGCCTTGCTGTTGGCTCCGCTCCCGTGGGTGTACCGGCTGATGAAGACCGGGTTGTCCGGCGCGACGGCGTCGATGAGCTCCTTCCTGAAGACCGGCGGATCCCACACATCCGACATCCAACCGCCGAGGACCACCCACCGCGGCTCGGGCCCGGGGCGCATGCCTTCCCCGGTGGCCAGGGCGTGTCGGATCACGTCCTGCATGCGCTCCACCGAGGCCCATTGGCCCAGCCCCTCTCTGATGTCCGGCGTTCGTGGATAGAGCTCCCTCTCCCCAAAACGGATGTGGACGTGGGCATCGTGCAGACCGGGGATGACGGTCCTTCCTTCCAGATCGAGGACGAAGGTGCTCGGCCCGATATGGGCCTGGACTCCTGTTTCATCGCCCACGTAGATGAACCGACCGTCACGGACGGCGAGGGCCGAGGCCGTGCTGAAGGCTTCATCGACCGTGTAGATGATTCCGTTGACGTAGGCGCGGTCCGCCTCCTGGGCGTCGCCGGCTCCGGCCAGAACCAGGAGGGACGCCACGATCGACAGACCGAAGGAACAGACGGGAAAGGCTCGGCTGACCGTCATCTCTCGGCTCCGTGGGGATAGGAAGACAAGACGGGCCCGTGGGGCTGTGGAGCGTCGGGAAAGATGGGGTGTTGGCCTCGGACTCGCGAGGATTCGACGTCAGCGATGACCCTGCACGGCCTCGTCTGCGGCCCTCACCACCCAGCGCTGCGAATGATGTGCCTGCTCGGTGTACCCGATTCGCAGCTGGTAGACACCTGGCTCCGACGGCGTCCACGTGAAGTCGGCCGTCTCGCCCGCCCCGAGAACGGGGAGCTTGTCGACGGGCATACGCTGATGAAGCGGCAGGTCCGCTCCGTCCTTGGCGTACAGGGTGACAGGGACCACCTCTCCGTTCCTGGTGAGCCACGCCGTGAGCTGTCCCGCCGGCGCGATGTTGATGATGCGGAAGCGGTGCGTTTCCCCCACCACCGCATCGGCGTCGGGCTGCGCCCGGAGCCCGTTCAGGTCCAGGTGCTGGGGTCCCGAGGGATCGGGGTGGTTCCAGCCGAAGATCTTCACATGATCGGTCCGGGGGTCGAGGGTCTCGCCCCTGGGAAGGACGATGAGCGCGCCGTAGAGCCCGCCGGTGAGCTGATCGATGTCGTTCAGGTGAGAGTGATAGATGAACGTGCCGGGGCGCATCATGGAGAGCCGGTACGTAAACGAGTCACCGGGCTCGATCACCGGAGACATCCGACCGGCCGATGCGCTCCACAAGGGCACCCCGTCCGACCAGGCGTCCAGCTCCAGACCGTGCCAGTGGACCCCCGTGGGCACGGACATCTGGTTGCGGACGGTCACGTCCACCGCCTGGTACTGGTTGAAGACCAGCACGGGGCCGGGTGCCTCCGTCAGGCTGTCCGGCCGGAATGCCGGGTCCCGGGTGAACCCGTATCGGTAGCCCGTCTCCGCTCCGTACTCCATCGCGAACAGGTCCAGCGCGACCGGCTCCCCTTCGGACACAAGGTCCGTAGGCCCGGGCGCCACCTCGATCCCGACGGCGAGCCCGGCCATGTGGCTGTGGGCGTGTTCCGGGTCCGCCTCCACGGCCCCGGGAAGCCGGACCTCCGCCGAGACGTGGAAGGACAGGTGGCAGTGGAAGAGCCAGGTCCCCTCCCGGGACGGGGTCCACTCCATGAGCATCGTGGTTCGGGGCTGCATCGGCTCGGTGACCACGCTCCGGTAGGACCGGGGCGCGTAGATGGTGTCGCCGGTCATGGTGCCCCGGGAGAGCACCGAGTAGAAGAATCCGTGGAGGTGCATGGGGTGGAAGCGCGCGCTGGCGTTCACGACGCGCCAGCGCTCCGTCTCTCCGACAGCCAGCTTCATCCGCTCGGTGTACGGCCAGGACCGGCCGTTGATGGTCAGGCCCTCCAGGTACTCTCCCTCGGAATCCGCCTCCCCTACCGCCTGACCGAAGATGTTGATGACCATGATCCGGTCCGCCGGCGCGCCGCCTCGCGGGTCCACCACGAAGGCCCCGGCGAGCAGATCTCGTTCCGCTAGCCCCCGCTGGGGCAGGGACACCCCCTCCTGGATCCGGTAGAGATAGGTCCCAGGCGCTCCCACCTCGAACTCCACCGTCTTCACCTTCCCTGGGGCCAGCTCGAAGGATGCCTCCCCGTCCGAAGGACGCGTGTGCAGGCCGAAGACCGTGATGGCCTCGTCATCCAGCGCGTTTCGGATCGTCACCCGGAGGCGCGTCTCCTCCTCCACCCGGATCAGCGGAGCCGGGATCATGGGTGGGCCACCGCGTTCGGCAACCGCGGCCACCCTGAGGCCCGGACTGCGTGGTGTCTCCACCCGCCAGTCGGCCCGCACCACCTCCAGGGAGATCTCGCGAAGACCGTTTCGGAGGGTCCCCGCGGGGACCGTGTTGTCGTTGGCCTGCACCAGGGGGAGTCCGCTCGTGACGCCGCCAGGAATCAGGAACTCGTCTTGCGGCGGTCGTACCGGTTCCGTGTCGGCCTGGGCGGCGAGCGGTTCCGAAAGAAAGATGGCAACCAGGGCTACCGCGGCGAAGCGGAGCAGGGAGGGTCCCATGGGGTGAGATTCTGGGCAGGAGGGGTGGGGAAAGTCCCGGGATCTCCCAGAATGCGTTCCAGACCTGCCCAAACACAAGAGAATCGGCCCGCACGCGAGAGCGCCGCGGGTCATCGTGCCCCTCTATTGGCCGGACCATGGTGGAGGGATGGACCTTCATCATAGGCTCGGCGGCCAGCCCCCGGCCCCGAGGAGCGAGGTGAAGGTCTTCACTCGCCGTGGCACAGATCCCGACCTATCCTGACGGATGAACCCACACCGTCGGTTTTTCCTCGGGGGAGTCATGCGTGACATGAGAGTCGGGGCAGGACGCGCGCTATTTCGGATCCTCGGTCTCGTCCTTCTCCTGGCCGTCGTCGGGTTGGGCGCAGCCCAGGCACAGGACCTTCGGTATCCCGACGAGACATGGATGCAGTACGTGGATGTGCAGGAGGCGGGCTTCGACCCGGACAGATTGGAGGCGGCCCGGGCCAGCTGGGAGGCTCTTCCGTCGTCCGCGTTCCTCGTCATCGCCGATGGGGCCGTGGTGGCCTCCTGGGGAGAGGTCGGACGGCGCTTCATGTGTCATTCGGTCAGGAAGAGCTTCCTCTCGGCGCTCTACGGGATCTACTGGGACCGGGGGGAGATCCAGCTGAACAAGACCCTGGCGGAGCTGGGGATCGACGACTGGCCAGACCCCCTGCTGGACCGCGAGCGACAGGCCCGGATCCTGGATCTTCTCAAGGCCCGCTCAGGCGTCTTCCACCCTGCTGCCTACGCCGGCCGCACCGATTCGCGGCCCAGAGGCAGCGAGGGGCCCGGCCAGTACTTCGCCTACAACAACTGGGACTTCAACACCTCCGCCTACATCCTCATGCAGGAGACCGGAGCCGACGTATTCGAGGCCTTCGACGAATACTTCGCTCGGCCCATCGGGATGGAGGACTGGCGTCCATCGACAACGAGGTCATGGGATATGGGTTCTACTGGTGGATCCTCCGCCAGCCCCCGTTTCTGGATCACGGGATGTACGCGGCCCTGGGAGTGGGCAACCAGTTCATCGCGGTGCTCCCCAAATCCGACATGGTCATCGTGAACCGGGCCGATACATACGAGGGTGAGGGGACCCCCATGAGCGGGCTGCTCGACCTGGTCGCGGAGATCCTCGAGGCCAGGACGGGAGAGCCGGTTCAGAGCCCTGGCATGGCGCCGCTGGAGGTGGAGTCGGACGCGCACGTCACACACGTGCCCGCCGAACAGCTTCAGGAGTTCGAGGGCACGTGGACCGACCCGCCACCGCCCCTCGGGGTCGATCCGGCAGGCGAGATCCGGCTGACCGTGGACGACGGCCACCTGGTGGGGCACTTCCCGACGTCGGGCACCTTCCACCTCTACCTGCAGCCAGACGGCACCTTCTATCAGGAGGATAGCCACCGGACCTTCGTGCCGGTGAGGGATGAGGACGGGTCGTTCGCGGGGATCGTCGACCGGAGATACCTGGAGCGGGAGCCGGGATCCTGATTCGACGGGCGGGTGATCGGCGGCGCTAAGGTGTCTCGGCTTCGGAGCATCGAGCCCGGGCGCCGGCCAGGTTGAGCCTCGGCAGCAGCTCCCCGCGAAACCGCTCGGTCTCCCACAGAGGCGCCACAGCCGGGTCCCAGATCTGGTAGGGCACGCGGAAGGGCATCGTGAGGACCTCTCGCTCCAGGGCCGACAGGGCCCGGGTGGTGTCCCCGAGAAGCGCCCATGTCTGAGACATCACCCGACCCCCGGCCCCGGACAGAACGCTCGGGTCGCGCCTCTTCAAGGCCTCGGCCTGCATGCCGAACGCTTCGGGGTCCGGAAAGTAGCTTGCGAAGCGCGCCACGGCCTCGTCTTCGCGGCCCGTGAAGAGCAGCAGTCTCCCGAGCACGGTCCGGAGGAAGTGGACCTCCTCCTCCGGGTCCCGGGCGATCCCCTCCTCGAGAAGGGGGATGGCTTCGTCGGGCCTCCGACACTGATAGAGCACGAACCCGACGACGTCGAGTCGGACGGGTGTCCGGTCGAGAGCCAATGCCCTGCGGGTCTCCCGGAGCGACTCTGCGAGCCGCCCCGCCCCCCACAGCATCTCCGCGTACTGGACATGGGCCTCGCCGTTGTCGGGGTCGATCTCCAGCGCCTGACGGAGCTCGCGCTCTGCCGCCTCCCATTCCCAGCGGTCCCGATGCACCGACCCCAGGGCGACCCGGGCGGAGGGGTTTCCGGGGTCCAGCTCCAGGGCGCGTCGGGCGGCCCGCTCGGCTGCGTCGAGGCTCCGGGCCCAGAA
This sequence comes from Gemmatimonadota bacterium, assembly GCA_037387345.1. Lineage (GTDB taxonomy): Bacteria > Gemmatimonadota > Gemmatimonadetes > Longimicrobiales > Gaopeijiaceae > SZUA-318. The sequence goes on along the minus strand of JARRLD010000073.1, from coordinate 4,673 downwards.
GGCCGAGTCCCTGGACTCTCCCTCGGGCCCGGCGTAGAGCGGCGCGGTCGCGCGAGCTTCCGCCAATGCCGCCCACGCGGGTGCCCAGGTCGAGTCCCGGGCCGTCGCGGCCTCGAACAGTCGGATTGCCTCGGCAACGCCCGAGCCTCGCCTCCGGAGCGAGGCACGACCGGCCAGATACCGATCGTACGCGATGGTATCGAGCGTGGCGTCCGCGAGCTCCTCGGGCGGCAGACCGAGGGGCACCCTGAGCTCCCGCGCCACGACGCGGGCGATCTCGGTCTGGATGGCAAAGACGTCGTCCAGCGTCCGCTGAAAGGTCTCGCCCCACAGGCGGAAGCCGTCCTCGACGCTCACCAGCTCGACGCTGATCCGGACCTGATCGTCGAACTTGCGGACACTCCCGGCAAGCACGAACGGGACGCCCAGCGCAGCTCCGGCACGGCGCGCGTCCACATCCTCCGAGCCAAGCGAGAAGGCCGAAGAGCGGGCGGCCACCCTGAGGTTCCGGATGCGGCTGAGCACGTTCAGGATCTCCTCGGAGATGCCGTCGCTGAAATACCGCTGGTCGCCGGCCTCGCTCACGTCGGCGAACGGCAGGACAGCGACAGCAGGACGCTCGTCCTCCGCCGGGTCGACATAGGTGGAACCGGAGCGGTTCGAGGCGGCCGGCGATCCCGCCTCTGCGGCCGGACTCGAGGCCGAGCGCGTACCGGCCCAGAATCCCAGCCCCAGGAGCAGGGGACCCATGAGGACGGCCAATCCCGACCGCCACAGGCGTCTCTGGGGTCCGTGGGCGATGGCGGCGATCTCCGCATCCGACGCCGGAGCCGTCCGCCGCATGCCCTCGGGGGTCCACTCCAGCGCCCACGTCAGTGCCACCGCGACAGGAAAGCCCAGGATCGCCAGCCAGATTACCAGGCTCACCGTCCAATCGGGGAGCAGTAGCCTGGGGAAGACCAGGTCTGCCACCTCGATGACGAGCAGGGAAACCGCGCCGTAGGCCGCAACCACCCTGGGCACCTTGCGACGCTTCAGATCGGCGAGCCACCGGGGCGTGCCGGAAGGCGGAGGCTGGGGATCCGGGGCGGGAGCGGGAGGAGGCATTCAACGCAACATAGATTGTGGTTCGGAGGAGGTCCAGGAGATCCGGAAGGCGCTCGCAGGGTACCGCCACGCTCACCTCGAGCCCGGATCCATGCGGGTGATCGCTCGGGCTCGGTTGCCTCAGTCCCGACCGATGCGCGACCAGGGCCCGTCGAGGGCCTGAGGCGGTGAGGCGATCGACTGGAAGCGAAGCAGCCGCGCCACGTCGCCGTGCCGGATCGGGACAAGTGCCATCGGACCTGCGTCCAGGACGGATTCCGCGACCTGATCGCTGATCAGGGTTTCGACGCACGGCTGCAGCTCGGCCCCGTCCGGTGTGCGCCACGTATGAAGCGGGAGGTCAGACACCGCGAGGCGCTGCCCCGGCCGCATGCGCCATCCGGACTCCGCGAACGACTCGCCCAGCAGGACCGCGGCGATGATCGCCCCGCTACCCCAGAGGAAATGACGGTGCGCGGGGGTCGAGTCCATCTCCTGGAGCTCGACCTGGTCGCACGGGTCGCTGTCCGGCCCGTAGGGTACCCGCATGAGGAATCGAGGTAGCACCAGACCGACGGTGCGGGCCTCGGCCGAGCGTCGGAACGCCTCCCATGCCTCGTCCTCCCAGACGGCCAGGGCGCCCGGCTCCGGCGGTTGGTCGGCCGCCTCGAGGCCGAGCAGATCAGGCCGTGCGCCCGCCAGCATTGCGGAGCCCTGGTCTGCCGCGAGTCGCGCGAGCTCTCGGAGGAGGTCCAGATCCTCGTGGTTGGCCCCGAACGCGTGATCGACCAACAGGATCGAGGCGGCTCCGTTGAGCGCACGCGCGAGGTCCCCCGTGCCGGCGCCGTCTCGCAGCTCTTCGGCCGTCACGTCGAGCAGCAGCACCTTGAGGTTCGTCCCCGATTCGAGTCGCGTCACCAGGAAACGCACGCTCCACCAGAGCGACTCGAGCGCCTGGAACCGCGGATGATGGAGAATGTCGCGTAGTACGCGTGCGACGGATCGATCAAGGTCGTCCAGCACGGCCTCACGTTGCAGATCCTCACCCGTCACCACGTGGGGCGCGACGATGCCCCGCAGGAAGGAGCGCATCGAGTCCTGTGTAGCCTCCTGGTCGATCACGCGATCGAGCGCCGAAGCGCTGAGCGTCTCCGCGATCACGTCGCCGACGCCGACCTCCCGGGCCTGGCTAGGACCGTCCTGCGGTCCGCCGAGGATGGATTCGATCGCACGTTGGAAGGTGTCGGGGCTGGTGAGTCGGGCTCGGGCTTCGCGCAGCGCCCGGAACAAGGGCGCCCTCCCGTAGATCTCGTCCGGATGAAAGTGCTCCGGCTCGGAAAAGGTAAGCTCGACGTTGGTCCCACCGCCGAGATCGAGCGAAAGTCGTGGTAAGAACCGTGCCAGCACCTCGTCCAGGTCATACCTGTCCACCGGCACGAGTGGGCGATGGGAGAGCGGCGCGGCCCCGGGCGCGGTACCGTCCGAGCGAGCTCGGAAATCGCCGAGGAATGCGATGCAGAACGGGTCGTCGGGCGAGGGCGTCGCGGTGGAGCCGTCTCGACCGAGCGAGACGTCGAGGTTGACGGTGTGGCGCGGACGATCGGACATCGAACTGTGGCCTCCATTCCTGTTCGGGTCGGGTAGGGGACGATTCCAAGCGAACGGCCCTGCGCTAGCGTGACGCGGGAACCCGAAACCGGACCGGGGGCAGCACGACCGTATCGGGAAGCTGGGTCCAATCGCCGGTCGCGGCGAAGTGCAGGATTCCGGCACGGAAGACGTCCGAGCTCTCCATGGCGGCTCGGATGGCCCCGTGCGGCCCCCGGATGACCGGAATGAACTTGCTGTTCTTGAAGAACGGGTGGAGCTCGAGGGCGTTTTCGTACGGCGTGGATGTGTCCCAGGTGCCGTGCGCGATGACGGTGGGGATGTCCGTCTCGAAGTTTTGACGGAAGCCGTCGCCGAGGTCGCTCTCCCATGCCGGACATCCCTCGATGTATTCCCAGTTCACCCGGTACAGCACCGCGTTCGCCGGATCGGCCCGCTGCTCGGCCAGCCGCTCCGGCGTGATGCCGGAGCCGCAGTCGAGCTGGAAGAAGGCGGCGGTACCGAAGCTCCTGCCCCCTCGCACCGAGCGCGCGTAGAGCGCCTGGGCGGCTCGGGAGAAGTTGCCCTCCGCCATCTCGATCACGTCGGCTGGCCATCCGGCGAGCCCGGTCGTGAATCCCCGGGACAGCTGCCGGAGGGACTCGCCGTCGAAGAGGACCTCGTGTCGACTTCCGTCCGCCGGGTCGGTTACGGTCACCGTGAAGGGGCGCTCGTCAGCCCGGGCGACGAGGGCCTCGAAGGCGGCGATCAATCCGCCCTGGGGAATGCGTCCAGCGAGCTCGGTCGACGCTTCCGCTTCCTCGGCCACGCGCCGGTACACGTTCCACAGGTGGCCCGGATGATCGTACGTGTGATCCGGACCCTCCATTCCCCGCAGGATTGCTCGTTCGACGATCTCGGGGTGAAGGCGCATCAAGTTCATGCCCCAGTGCGACCCGAAGCTGCCTCCCCAGATCGTGATCTTGTCGTAGCCCAGCGCCCTGCGGACCTCGTTCACGTCCTCCGCGGCCTCCAGAACGGTGAAGCCCGAGAGATCGAGTCCGGCCCGCTCCCAATATTCGCGCCCCCGGGTCAGCACTGCGCGGAGGTCCTCCGCGTCCCGCTCGGGGTCGTCGGACTCGCTGGCGGAAGACGACACCCTGGTCGTCTCGATGGTGGTTGTCGGTTTGGAGGAGCCTATGCCCCGCTGACCTACGACGACGACATCGGAGACGTCCGTGAGAGGCATCCATCGGTCCTCGAACGTCCCCAGGTTCTCGAGAGACCGCTCGAGCCCTGCAAAGCTCGGACCGCCGTGGAGGAAGAAGATGGGCGGCGCGCCGGGCTGTGACCGGGCCGAGGCCGGGAAGCGGTACACCTCCACGCCGATGACGTCACCATCGGGGTGCGCCCGGTTGAGGGGCGCGAAATAGATCCCGCGCTCCGCGCTGAACAACCCACCGTCCTGTAGCGGAATCCGCTCGGGGTACAGGAAGATGGTCCCCGCATCGGGTGACCGGGCTACCGCGGTGTGAAAGGTCGTGGTCGCCTCGGGTGGCGCGTCGCAGCCGGCCCCGAGGAAAAGCACCGCGATCACTGATTTCGTGTCGATCCGCATACCCTTGCTCTCCAGTTTCATCGCCAGGTGTGCAAGGTACGCGTCCCCGGCCTGAACCGCCCGAAACGAGACCCCTCCACGACCGACGGGTCCGGTCGGCTTGGCCGTCGGTGCGCTCCGGCGCGCCGCCCCTTATTCTGTCGTCGAGGTTGCGTCCTCCGTCGAGGCTCCCACGGAGCGGTCGTCGCCTTCCCCCCTGGGTGGCCGCACAGGAGGTCTTCTCTCCTCTACTCCATCGGCAGATGGGCGCGCGTCTGAGCGAGGGCGAGATCGCGCATCCGACAGGGAGGAACCCATGATGGGAATCTTGCCACGGCGGGTCGGCCGTCGCCTCCCGGCCGGATTCGCGGTCGCGCTGTTCCTGGCGAGCAGCACTCAGGTG
>JARRLD010000072.1:0-18585 GCA_037387345.1 Gemmatimonadota bacterium | reverse complement strand
CAACGCGTACAGCGACGGCACGGCCGCGAACTTCTCCGAGTGCTATGATCCCTCCTGGGGCCGACACAAGGCGCGCACCCGACCCTCTCCCGGCAACCACGACTATCACACCCCAGACGCCGCAGGCTACTTCGACTACTTCGGAGCGCTGGCCGGAGAAGACCGCACAGGCTACTACAGCTACGATCTTGGCAGCTGGCACGTGATCTCCCTCAACAGCGAGATCGACATGGACGCCGGCTCGCCTCAGGAACAGTGGCTACGGGCCGACCTGGCGGCGAACCCTACGGCCTGCACACTGGCCTATTGGCACAAGCCCCGATTCAGCTCGGGTGACAACCACGGAAGCTCTTCCGGCCCGGTGCCCCTTTGGGAAGCCCTGTACGAGCACCACGTGGAGATCGTGCTGAACGGGCACGACCATCTCTACGAGCGGTTCGCACCTCAGACCCCGGACGGGACCGCGGACCCGGATCACGGAATCCGCCAGTTCACCGTCGGCACGGGGGGTGGACAACTCTACGACTTCGGCACACCGCTCCCCAACAGCGAGGCCCGCAACAACGTAGCCCACGGAGTCTTGAAGCTCGTGCTCTCTCCCGGCAGCTACCAGTGGGAGTTCGTTCCGGTGGCCGGCGAGGCGTTCATGGATTCCGGGGTCGGCACCTGTCACTGACCGCCCGCCACTCAGTCGCAACACGCTGAGCCCACCTGGTCGAACCCGAGGGCTCTCGTGATCAGGCATCGACCTCTTCGTCGGTCAGGCTCCACGTGATCTCCACAGCGCCCTTCAAGCTCTGTGCTGTAGGGCATTTGTCCACGTGGGTAGCCAGGGCCCGCTCCACCTTGTCGGGAGGAGCGTCCTCCGGGAGTCGCAGATCGTACGTGACGTGGATGCGCGTCAGCAACGGGATCCGTTCCCGGATCGCGTTGATCCCCTCTGCCCTGGCGCTGATGGCGCCTGGGGCCACCTGGATCCCGCGCACCTCCAGTGCGCCGTTGAGCGTCCCAAGGAGTCAGCCCGCAGCTGCAGCCACCAGGTAGTCCACCGGCAACGGGAGATTGGGCTGATCCTCGAGGCCATAGTGGGTCTTGATGGGGCCGTGAACACCCAGGTCGATGAAGGTCCCACCGGGCAGCTCCGCCCGGCGATGCAATCCGTCGACCTTGGAGACCCGGACCACCGAGACGTAGAACCCCTCCTTCACGGAGCCCTCCTTCTTCTCTGACATCTTCCTCTCCTCAAAGCCATCACACTCCAAGACCGGCAGTGGAGGATACTTCGGATAACGCCGATCTCGTCGCGAGCGCTCGCACAGGTAGAATCGCGAGCCCATTCGATTGCCTGTGGTCCGACTGTATGCGCAGCGAGCGCACAGCCCTGCTCCGGCCGGACCGGACCCGCGACTCATTCCAGCATGCCAAGAAAGCCGGCCTGCCGGGCCGCATTCCCACCCCGGTGCGAGAAGAGGTCCGTGTCTCCGCAGAGCGTGCAGTGGGACGAGCGAGTGATCCGTTCCTGCGGGATCCCCAGGGCGGCAGCTCGATCCGCGAGCCAACCTCCCAGGTCCAAGGGTCGCGGCGAGGACGGAACCGCCAGTCCGAGCGATCGAAAGACCTCAGGCCCCACCTCATAACACCGTCCGCAGATGGAAGGACCCAGGTGCACCCACACCTCCCCCGGGCCCAGCCGCTCCCGCAGGACCTGCAGGCCCCTCCCCAGCACCCCCGCGGCGGCGCCCCTCCACCCCGCGTGCAGCAGCGCAACCGCGCGCCGCTTCGGCATGACGAGCGACACCGGCACACAGTCGGCCACCGTGACCACCAGAAGCACCCCAGGCTCCGCGGTGACGTGTCCGTCGCAGGGCTCGGCAAGATGAAGACCGGGCGGCAGAGCACGGTGGAATCGCACGACCGCCCCGTGAACCTGCCGTGCGTGTACGACGCTCGGGAGTCCGGTACGCATTCGGAGCGCCTCCCAGCAACCCAGGACATGCGACGACGTGGAGGCGTCGCTGAACAGTCCGAGATCGAACGGGGTGCCACTCCCCCGTGTGGTGGTGCCTTGTAGCAGCCAGGGAAGCTCGTCCGGCCACGCGGGATGCACCAGCGCGGGGAGATCCGGATCGGGCACCTCGGTCACCACCGGGGTCGTGGAGCGCGGCTGAGGGGTCGGAGGTTGCACGGCGAAGATGCTACGGTCGGGCCGACGAACGCGCAAACCCCCTCGGCCACTCCAAGTCGGCGCGAAATCCCTTAGTATTACAGCCTCGCCTTCCGCCGGGAGGCGTCCACGCAATCGGACCCATGGACGAGCCCCTTTTCGACAGCCAGAACGCCGCCTACGCACAGGCGATGTTCGAGCAATATGCCCGTAACCCGGACTCGGTGCCCGAGGCCTGGCGTCGTCTCTTCGAGGAGGAAGACCAGGTCCTGGAAGCGGGACTGCGCCGGCCCGAGCAGTTGGAGACCGTGCACCCACCGGCCACGCTGGTTCAGCCTTCCCCTCGCCCACCGGTGCGCGAAGCCGACGGGCGCCCGCCCCAGTCCTCGTCGCCTGCGGGCGTCCCGGAGGTCGCCTCCGAAGCCATATCCGTCGCGTCGCTCCTCGTCCCGGAACCCACCGAGGGTGGGGGCGGGCGGGTGGTCGACCCCGACGCCCACCTGGTCCGGATTCTGCCGGTGGTGTCGCGGGCGGCCGCGCTGGTCCAGGCCTTCCGTGACTATGGACACCGGCTTGCTCGCATCGACCCGCTGGGCACCGAACCCGTGGGCCACCCCCAGCTGAATCCGGCCTTCTTCGGCACGTCCGTGGAGGAGCTGGCAGAGCTCCCGTCCTCGTTGGTCCTGGAAGACGACGAGGAGCGTTCCGTCGCGGATGCTCTCCAGGAGATGCGTGAGGTGTACGCCGGCTCCATGGGCTACGAGTTCGAGCACCTCGATGACCACGTGAAGGTGGACTGGCTGTGGGATCAGGTGGAACAGGGCGCCCATTTCACCGAATCCGGGACTGAAGAAAAGACCGCCCTGCTCAAGAGGCTGACCGAGGTCGAGGGGTTGGAGCAGTTCCTGCATCGAGCGTACCTGGGCCAGAAGCGGTTCAGCATCGAGGGGAACGACATGCTCGTCCCCATGCTCGACCTCACGCTGCTGGAGGCGATTCGCGACGGGGCACGGGAGGTCGTGATCGGAATGGCCCACCGCGGACGTCTGAACGTGCTCACGCACATCGTCGGCGTCTCGTACGGTGAGCTGCTGGCCGAGTTCGAAGGGCCGAGCTTCAGGGGCGGACAGCTCGACGTCGGCGGCACGGGAGACGTGAAATATCACCACGGCGCCACGGAGAGACGCTCCTTCGAGGGAGAGGGAGAGATCGACGTCACGCTCATGCCCAACCCCAGCCATCTCGAGTTCGTGAATCCGGTGGTCAACGGATTCGTCCGAGCGCGTCAGTTCCGGGGGCCTGTCGTCGATGCCGGCCTGGACTCGGCAGCCGTCCTGCCTGTCCTGGTTCACGGGGACGCTGCCTTCGGAGGGGAGGGCGTCGTCGCCGAGACCCTGAACATGGCCCGCCTCTCTGGCTACGACGTCGGTGGGGCCTTGCACGTCATCGTGAACAACCAGGTCGGGTTCACGACGGACCCCGAGGACGGCCGCTCCACGGTCTATGCCAGCGACCTGGCAAAGGGGTACGGCATTCCCGTGGTGCACGTGAACGCCGACGATCCCGACGCGTGCCTCGCCGCTGTCCGCCTGGCCATGGCCTACCGGGCACGGTTCAACGACGACTTCGTCATCGATCTGGTAGGGTATCGGCGTCACGGGCACAACGAGGGAGACGAGCCGGCCTACACCCAGCCCGTCCTCTATTCGACCATCGCCAGCCATCCGACCGTACGTGCCCGCTACGCCGAACAGCTGACGGAGGGCGGGATCGTTACCGAGGACCAGGTCGAGGCGATGCTCACCGACGTTCTGGATGAGCTGCGTGATGCCCAGGACCGAGCCCGCGACCACGAGCCCGTGGGGGGCGGTGTAGTCGATCCAGAGTACGAGATCCCGGTGGTGCCTGAGTCCACCGGAGTGGACTTCGACGTGCTGCAGAAGGTCAATGACGCTCTCGTGCAGCTTCCAGATGGGTTCACGCCCCACCCCAAGCTATGGCGCCAACTCTCGCGCCGAGCCGAGCAGTTCGCTCCGACGGGTACCGTGGATTGGGGCCACGCCGAATCGCTGGCCCTGGGCACGCTGCTCATCGACGGAATCCCCGTACGGCTTACCGGTCAGGATTCCCAGAGGGGTACCTTCAGTCACCGGCATCTTGTGCTCCACGACGTGGACAACGGCCGCACCTTGTCCCCGCTTCAACAGGTGTCCGATACCCGTCTGGAGGCCTACAACTCACCCCTGACCGAGATGGCGGCTGTGGGCTTCGAGTACGGATACTCCGTGGGGGCCGATACCGACGTGGTGCTGTGGGAGGCCCAGTTCGGAGACTTCGTCAACGCCGCCCAGGTGATGATCGACCAGTTCCTTTCCTCGGGGCTGGTCAAGTGGCGACAGTACTCGAGGCTGACGCTCCTGCTTCCCCATGGGTACGAGGGTCAGGGACCGGAGCACTCCAGCGCCCGACTGGAGCGGTTCCTCCAGCTCTGCGCCGAGGGAAACATGCGGGTGACGTATCCCACTACCCCGGCGCAGTACTTCCACCTGCTACGGCGCCAGGCTCTTCGGCGGCCGGAGCGGCCCATGGTGGTGATGACACCCAAGAGCCTCCTGAGGCACCCCGTGGCCTCGTCCGCGGTGGAGGATCTGACCGAGGGGGGATTCCGCCCCGTGATCGACGATTCGACGGTGGAAGATCCCGAGGTGATTGACCGTGTCGTCCTGTGCGCCGGGAAGGTCTACTACGACATCCAGGGGCACGGCCGACGCTCGGACGCCCCGGCCACGGCCGTGGTTCGGCAGGAGCTGCTTTACCCGTTCCCTGCCGAGGCCCTACGAGAGATCTTCTCGCGGTATCCGAACATGAAGCAGGTGGTGTGGGCCCAGGAGGAACCGCGGAACATGGGTGCTCTGACCTATGTCGGACCCCGCCTGCGCGGCGTGGTCCCCCGTCGCGTCCCCCTGGGTTACGTGGCCCGCCCGGAGCGTGCCAGCCCCGCCGAAGGCAAGGCCAAGGACCATGCCATCGAGCAAGAGCGTCTGGTCCTCGAATCCCTGGGACTCGGTGAGCAGCCGGAGGTCGAGGCCCAGGAAGCGTGAGGGCCGGACAGGACCGCGCCGCCCTGGGTTCGGGAGAGGTCCGAGCTCAAACGTGCGGCCCCAGGGCCATGCTCAGGATTGCCACCAGCAGGAGGATTCCTGCGGTGCGGAGCGCGCGCGTGAGCTTGCGCCGAAGGTGCGCCATTTCGTCAAGCTCGTCTTGCGCCGGCGCTCCTCCTCCGGACTCCGCCAGCTGCCGCCCCAGCTCACCGAGCTTCCGAGCCGTCGGCAAGGAAACGTGCGCACCCACCAACAGGGCGAGGATGCCGGCCAGCCCTCCGGTGCTGATCAGGATGCCTGACGCCGAGCCCATGAAGCCCGCCGAGAATCCTCCGGACAGAGTCCACAGCAGATAGACACCTGACAGGACCACCACGGCCCCGACCAGGAGGATCGTCCGCAGGTAGCCGCGGCGCAGCAGGATTCCCATCACCCTGCCGCCGTCGGCTCCAGCCTCCCGAACGGCCGGATCGAGGTACAGCATGGCGAACAGGACCGTGCCCACCCAAAAGGAGCCGAGCACAACATGGACTGCCCGCATCGAAAGGTGCACCCATTCCATGAGCCTCTCCTCGCTCGCGGTGCGTTCTACGCGTGGTCGCTCTCGTCGCTCAGCGGCGGCGCATCCGACCGGTCGGGAAGCTCACCAGGCTCTCGTTCCCGTCCCGGCCGACGGCCGCCACACCGTACAGGTAGTTGTCGATGACCATACCGTCGAGGGTGAACTCCGTCACGTCACCCACGAAGCGGGCGTGCTCCCACTGCGGGGCGGTGGTGTCACGCCAATACACCTTGTAGCCGGCCAGATTCGGATCGTTCGCGCGATCCCAGGCCAGCGTCGTCGAGGGCTGGACCGCACCCCCGATGAGCACGTTCCGCGGCGCAGGGGGCGCCCAGGCGAGACTCGCGAGAACGGCTGCGTTGACGGCGGTCAGACGCGACGCATAGTCGAAGTCCACCCCTTCCACGACATCACCGTAGGCGACGCCGTTCTCCGTGCGGATGTTCTGGTGCTGGCGAACGTAGTTTTCGTGCGTCTCCATGATCCGAACACCCGCGAAGCCCTGGTCGTTGAACGGTCGGTGGTGCCCTCCACGTCCAAACCGGTCCAGCCGATAGACCATGATGGCGTCCAGATTGGTGAAATACGTGTCGGTGATCCGGTCCACGTACCTGGAGAGCTGCCGGGACGGACCGTCCACCTCGCCGCCGAAGGTCCGGTAGCTCCGGAGCTCCTGCTCCGTAGCCGTCGCGGGATAGGGCTCGGAGAATACGCGGAACGTTCCGTTGTCGATGACCCCGTCCACGCCCTCGATGTTGCCGATCATGTCGTTGTTGAGCACACCCACGATGTCCCAGCCCTCGTCCTTTGCCACCTGGGCCATATGCTGCCCGCCCCACAGTCCCTGCTCCTCTCCGGAAAGGCCGACGAACACGACGCTGGTAGGAAAGGGATACCGTGTGAGGATGCGCGCCGCCTCGAGAACACCGGCCATCCCCGACGCATTGTCGTTTGCTCCCGGAGCGTCGCCCGCGGGATCGCTGCCGGAGGAGTTACGGGAGTCGATATCACCGCTCATGATCACGTAGCGGTCCGGGTGGACACCGCCTCGCAGGATCCCCACCACGTTCACGACGTTCACAGGCTCGGGCAGCCGTCCACCCTCCTGCACCGCTCCCTGATAGAAGACCTCCATGCACCCACCGCACGCGGCAGAGATCCGGTCCATCTCCCCCTTGATCCACCGACGGGCCGCGCCGATGCCCCGACTGTCCGAGAGGGTGTCGGACAGGGTGTTACGCGTCCCGAAACCGGCGAGCGTCCGGATGTCCGCCTCGATCCTCTCGGGGGACGCGGCCGCGATGATGTCGAACACGCGAAGGTCCACGGCAGAAGGCGCGTCCTGCGCGGCGCCGGTCGCGGGGCACAGTGGGACGACAACGCTCAGGGCGGACAACACGTACAGGCGAGTTGACCGTCTCACAGCAACACTCCTTTGCAGCTCTGGTAGACCCAGAAGATGCGGCCTCGTCAGCCGGGCGCCAGTACCCGACCCTCCGACGGACGGGGTGGCATGACCCGCACGCGTCGTTCGTCAGTTGTTCGTCCCCTCCCAGCTCAGGAGGATCTTGCCGAAATTGACGTTGGCTTCCATGCGTCGGTGAGCCTCCCCGGCATCGGCCGGGCCGTAGACGCGGTCAACCACAGGGCGCACGGAGCCCGCCGCGAGCCTGGGGACGACCACCTCTTCGAAGGCCCGCGCCAGGGCGGCCTTCTCCTCGACCCCCCGTGCCCTGAGCACCGTGCCCCGGATGGAGCCCCGCTTCCTCATCAGGAGCCGGAGGTCGATCTCGGAGTGGGACCCGCTGGGAACGCCCACGACGATGTGCCGACCGCCGCTGGCCAACACACGCTGGTTGCCGGCGAGGTACGAGCCACCCACCAGATCGAGGATCACGTCCACCCCGAGACCGTCCGTGAGCTCCAGCACCCGCTCCGGCCAATCATCGCCGGCCGGCACCGCGTGCTCGAGGCCGAGCGCCCTCGCCCGATCCAGCTTCGCGGGGGTCCGGGAGGTGCCCACCACCCGCCCACCCGAAGCCCGGCCCATCTGAAGCGCCGCCGTCCCAACCCCGCTCCCCACCGCGTGGACGAGGAGCGTCTCGCCCTCGACCAGCGCCGCCTGCAGAAACACCGCATCGAAGGCCGTCATGAAGACCTCGGGAACGGCTCCCGCTTCCACCGCACCCAATTCCACGGGGACGGGAACGGCCGTGTCCTCGTGGGTGACGACGTATTCGGCGTAGCCTCCTCCGGCCACGATCCCCATGACCGGGTCACCTTCCAGCCAGCGTGTCACCCCCTCTCCCGTCGAGCGCACCGTGCCCGAGTACTCCAGGCCCGGGATGTCGGAAGGAGCTCCGGGCGGAGCAGGGTATCCTCCGCGTCGCTGGAGCAGGTCGGCGCGGTTTACGCCCGAAGCGCACACCCGGACGAGGATCTCACCGGGACCCGGCGTTGGACGGGGCACCGTTCTGAGAGAGAGCACCTCAGGACCACCCGCCTGCGGGACAACCACCGCTTTCATGGACCGTGCCACGTCTTTGGCCTCCCGTTTCCCAGCGTGGATCCTGTCACGCTACCTTCCCTGGGTGGCCGCGTCCACCCGACCCCATGGCAGGGGAAACACGTGCTCTATCAACTCGTTTCCGTCCTCGGCGCCGCGCTGGTCCTCCTCGCCTATGGGTTGAGCCAGGCGGGCCGCCTCCGGCCAACCGACGTCGCCTACGGGCTCATGAACCTCATCGGCGCGTCCCTTCTGACCTGGATTGCCGTCGTGGACCGTCGACTGGGCTTCATCCTCCTGGAATCGGTTTGGGCGGCGCTGTCCCTGTTGCCGCTGATCCGACGGAAAGCGCGCCTGGCGGTGCCCGACGGGTGCGCGCCACGTCGTGGACGCCTAGGTTAGGCACCCCCACGGAATAGCCGGCATGGAACTACCCTTTCCCCTCGAACGCCCTCTCATCTTCCTCGACCTGGAGACCACCGGGCTCCACGTCAAGAACGACCGTATCGTGGAGTTGGCGCTCATCAAGGTCACGCCGCAGGGAGACGTCCTCGAACGGGTTCGCAGGTTCAATCCCGAAATGCCGATTCCCGCCGAAGCCACCGCGGTGCACGGCATCACGGACGCCGACGTGGCGGACGACGCGCCCTTCTGCGCCCGTGCCAGGGCGCTGCACCAGCTGATGGACGGGTGCGATCTGGCAGGGTTCAACATCAGACGCTTCGACCTTCACATGCTCGTAGCGGAGTTCGCCCGATGCGGCATCCGCTTCGACCTGGCGGACCGTCGGGTCATCGACATGCAGAACATCTTCCACCGTGAGGAGCCCCGGGATCTCTCGGCTGCTGCCCGCTTCTACCTCGAACGCGAGCATGAGGAAGCTCACACCGCCCTGGGTGACATCCGCACGTCCGCGGCGGTCCTTTCGGCACAGATGGAGCGGTACCCGCATTTGCCACGATCCCTCGACGGTCTGCACGCCTATTGCGAGGAGTACGCTCCTTTCCGCACGGAAGTCGACCGTTGGTTCAGCAGCGGTCCAGCAGGACGTGTCTTCCGGAGGGGAAGACACACGGGGACCCCTCTCGCCGAGGTGGCACGGATGGAACCCGACTATCTGCACTGGATGCTCGGCGCGGACGACATGGACGAAGACGTCCTCACCATCGTCCGCGAAGCGCTGACCGCTGCCCACTCCGCCCCACACGAGAACGAGGATCCCCCGGTCGGTTGACGGGGGCCACCCGCATCAGAACGTCCGCAATCAACAATCGACGGCACGAAGGGAGATGAACGACCTCCACATGCAGACACGAACGCAGGCACGAAGGGTCTTCCTCGCGGCCTCGGCCCTGCTGGCCGGTAGCGCGGCCGCCACGGCCCAGACCTCCATTCAGACCGAGGACATGACCGCCTTCCGACCCCGAATGATCGGACCCGCCGTCACCGGCGGCCGGGTCCACGATATCGAGGCCGTTCCCTCGGATCCTTCCACGCTGTACGTGGCCTCGGCCTCGGGAGGGCTCTGGAAGAGCACCAACCGGGGACATACGTGGCTCAACGTCTTCGACACCATGGCCGTGAGCACGTTCGGCGATGTGGCCCTGGCCCCCTCGAACCCGAACATCGTGTACGCGGGCACCGGGGAGCAGAACAACCGCCAGAGCACGTCCTGGGGCAATGGAGTGTATCGCTCCGACGACGGAGGTGGCAGTTGGCGGCACCTCGGGCTGGCGGAAACACGGCACATCGGCAAGGTGGAGATCCATCCCTCCGACCCGGACGTGGCCTTTGTGGCGGCACTCGGCAACCTCTGGACACCCTCCGAGGAGCGGGGCGTGTTCCGCACGCGCGATGGAGGTCGCACCTGGGACAAGGTCCTCTATATCGACGAGTACACGGGTGCGGTGGACCTGGTGATGCATCCGGGGAATCCGGACGTCCTCTACGCGGCCACGTATCAACGCCTCCGGCGGGCGTGGGGGTTCAACGGCGGTGGTCCCGGAAGCGGCATCTACAAGACCACGGACGGAGGCGAGACCTGGACGGAGCTCGCCGGCGGTATCCCCGCCGGGGACAAAGGGCGCATCGGGCTGGCCATGTCCGCAAGCAACCCACAGGTCCTCAACGCCCTGATCGAGCATGCCGACCGGGAGTTGCAGGGGACCTATCGGACCGCCGACGGGGGCATGACGTGGGAAAGAGTCAACGCGCGTAATGGCCGCCCCATGTACTACTCGGAGATCTTCATCGATCCCACCGACGAGAACCGGATCTACACCCTCGCTACGCAGTCCTACACCAGCGCCGATGGTGGTCGGACCTTCACCCAGATCGCCGAGCCACCCACCTACGACGTGGGCGTCCATGCTGACCACCATGCGCTCTGGATCGACCCGAACGATCCGGAACACCTCTATATGGGAGGGGATGCGGGCCTGCACGAGACCTATGACAGGGGCATCAGCTTTCGGAAGCTGAACAACTTCCCCATCGCCCAGTTCTACGCCATCGGCGTAGATATGCGCGATCCCTATTGGGTGTACGGCGGCCTCCAGGACAACCACTCGTTCATGGGCCCCTCGGAGACCCGCCACTGGGCCGGGATCCTGAACGACGACTGGATGCAGAACGGCTTCGGCGACGGCATGTACTGGCAGGCTGACCCACGGGACGCGCGCTATACCTACGGGTCATCCAACGACGGCAACTACTTCCGCTACGATGCGTTCACGGGAGACATGCTGGACATCACCCCGGAGCCGGGTCTCGGAGAGGAGGAATACCGCTTCGATTGGACGTCGCCATCCATGCTGTCCCGGCACGATCCCGATGTCTTCTATGTCGCGGGCAACCGCCTCTTCATTTCCCGCGATCGAGGCGAGAGCTGGGCGCGCACCGAGGACCTCAGCCGGCGCATCGACCGGGATACGGTGGAGTTGATGGGCGTGAGGGGCGGCGACATCAGCATCTCCCGAAACGATGGCACCGGCAGCTTCGGTGAGGCCACCACCCTCTCCGAGTCACCGCTGGATCCCATGATCCTCTGGGTGGGCTTCGATGACGGGAACGTGCAGGTGAGTCAGGACGGAGGAACGACCTGGACGGAGGTCTCGGCCCATGTTGACGGCGTCAGGGACGGCACCTACGTGAGCCGGGTGGCGGCCTCCGCTCGAGGGAAAGGGGCGGCTTACGCCTCATTCGACGCTCATCGCGACGGGGACTTCCGTCCCTACGTGTACCGAACCGACGATTTCGGAGCCACCTGGACACCGATTCACGCCGGCCTCCCGGAGATGGGCTCGGTGAACGTGATCATGGAGCACCCGGACAATGCCGATGTCCTGTTCGTCGGCACCGAGCACCATCTCTTCGCCAGCACCGATGCCGGGACCCGCTGGGCCAAGCTGCCCAACCTGCCCACCACGGCGTACGACGACTTGTTGGTGCATCCGCGTGAGAAGGACCTGGTCATCGCCACACACGGTCGGAGTATTTGGATCCTGGATGACACGCGTCCCTTCGTCGAGTGGGCCGACGCCGGTGGCGCAGCTCATCTGTTCTCGGCAGCTCCCGGGACCCTCAAGCTCTACAAGAAGGATACGTCGTACCGCGGCCAGGCCGAGTTCGCTGGCGAGAATCCCCCGGACGGCGTCGTCCTGACATACCGGCTCGGGCCCGGGAACGGTGGGGCCACCCTCCGAGTGGCCCGCGAGAACGGCGAGGTCATAAGGGAGATGGTGGTCCCGGGAACAGCCGGTACCCATCGGGTGAACTGGGACCTGCGGCACGCCTTGCCCGGTCGGTCGGACACCTGGGAGGAGCACGACGAACCGCTTCTGGCCCGTCCGGTGGAGAACAGGGGACACGTCGTCTCGCCGGGTCGCTACGTCGTCACGCTGGCGGCGAGAGGCGTGGAGTCGAGCCGACCCGTGGAGGTCCGAGGGGACCCGGAGATGCCCATCACCGTGGCGCAGTACCAGGCGCGGGAACGCTTCCTCACGGAGGTCCAGCAGTTGAGCGAGGAGACAACCGAGCTCATGCGCTCCATGGGATTGGGAGGGGGCGGTGGTTTCGGATTCGGACGTCAGGCGGGACCGCCGGACGCGCCGGAGACACGCATCCGGTGGGTGTCCCGTGTCCTCAACGGCGTGTACGGCTCGCTGAACGGGCGGGCGGTGCGACCCGGCACCCTGTACCCTCCCACCCAGACCCATCGGGAAGCTGTGGCCGAAGCCAGGCGGGAGCTGGCGAGGCTCAAGGCCGAAGTCGGCGGCTAGACATCCGACGGCGTGTGTCCGGCAGCGTCGACATGGCCTTGCCGAGCGGGACCGTTTCCGTCACCGTCCACATCGGGTCTTCCGGTTGGGGGCCCGAGGGAGTCAGCCTTTTCCCGTTCGAGATGGACGGCGCCGCATCGCGACGTCGCTACGAATAGACGCGCATGTTCCTCCTGCATTCCCATTCGGCACTCCGATATCTCGCGATCCTCGCCGGCCTCGCCGTCCATGAGCACGAGATGCATGCCGAGGTCGTTGTAGAACCCGTACCCTGTCATGACCATGGCCACGGCGGTGAGCCACATCGTGCCCGCGGTGATGAGGAAACGACCCCAGGACGCGCGCAGCTACCTGCCTTACGCCGTTGCCAGCTCCATCGCGTTGGCCCTGGTGGCCCTGGGCACAGTGGTCATCGGGAAGCCCGTCATAGGCTAGAAGGGAACACCATCAGGCTTCCACTCTCACCGACATGACTGTCTCCCCCCCACTGGACCCTCCAGGAGAGTCGGCTGGCGTCGAGCGCTCGCCCGGACCCGGCGATCTAGGGCTGGTCATGGGTGGGGGAGGAGCCCGGGCAGCCTACCAGGTCGGATTCCTCCGCTGCGTCGCTCGGCGGTTCCCGGAGCTGCAGGTGCCCTACATCACCGGGGTATCGGCGGGAGCCATCAACGCCGCGGAACTGGCGTCCCACCACGGAACGTTCTTCCAGGCCGTGGAAGAGTTGAGTCACCTGTGGGGACATCTCACTCTGGAAGTCGTCTTCCGGGTGGACGTTCGTTCCCTGGGCTTCACCGCGCTTCGATGGCTGCGCCAGCTCGCGTCCGGAGGCACCGGCGGGACACGGCGGGTGAAGGGATTCGTCGACACTCGGCCCCTGCGTGGATACCTGACCGAAGTTCTTCATGCGGTGAACGGTGAGCTCACCGGCATCCAGTACAACCTGGAGAGGGGCCGACTGAAGGCGGTGGCCCTCAGCACATCCAGCTACACGACCGGACAGTCCGTCACCTGGATCCAGGGCGCCGAGATCCATGAATGGGAGCGACCCCAGCGCAGAGCCCGCAGCACGACTCTGACGGTGGAGCACGTCATGGCGTCGGCGGCCCTGCCCCTCTTCTTTCCGGCGATCCAGCTCGACGGCTCCTGGTACGGCGATGGGGGCATCCGTCTCACGGCCCCCCTGTCACCCGCAATCCACCTCGGGGCCCGGCGCATCATGGCCATCTCCACCCGCTACCAGCGATCGGCTTCGGAGGCCGACGAGCCGATCGTGCCAGGATACCCGCCGCCGGCCCAGGTCGTGGGGGTCCTCATGAACTCGATCTTCCTGGATCTTCTGGACCACGACGCGGCACGACTGGAGCTCCTCAATCGACTGCTGGAATCCCTCCCGGAGAAAAGGCGCGAGGGCCTCCGTCCGGTGAAGCTCCTGATCCTCCGTCCCTCCGTCGACCTGGGAAAGCTCGCCGACCAGTACGAGGCGGCGCTCCCCCGGGCCTTCCGCTTCTTCACGCGTGGTCTGGGAACCCGTCAGACTCGAAGTTCCGATCTCCTCAGCCTGGTGCTCTTTCAACCGGATTACCTGCGGACCCTGATGGACCTCGGCGACGCCGATGCCGAGGCCCGGTCTGACGAGATCGCGGCGTTCCTGTCCGACGAGGCGTAGACACCCCGGGCCGTAGCCGATCGGGGCAGACGATCCGTGCCCCGGGAGTTCGTGCAGACGACGGGCGTCACGTCGCCGCCCCGCCCATCGTCGTCGCCAGCGCGTCCTCGAACTGGCGCTGATACAGTCGGCGATACACGTCGCTCTCCGCCAGAAGCTCCCCGTGGGTGCCACGGTCCGCGATGACACCATCATCGAGAACGAGGATCCTGTCGGCGCGGATCACGGTGGACAACCGATGGGCGATGACAAGAGTGGTCCGCCCCTCCATCAGCCGCTCCAGCGCATCCTGCACCAGGCGCTCCGACTCCGCGTCGAGGCTGCTGGACGCCTCATCCAGGATGAGGATCCGGGGTCGCTGGAGCATGATCCGGGCGATGGCCAGCCGCTGGCGCTGACCTGCGCTGAGCGTTACGCCGCGCTCTCCCACCAGCTGATCGAGACCGTCCGGAAGCTCCTCGATGAAGATGTCCGCATGCGCCCCCTCCGCGGCCTCGGCGAGATCCCCCTCCGACGCGTCCGCGTTCCCGTAGAGGAGATTCTCTCGAACGGTGCCCGCGAAGAGCATGGGCTCCTGTGGAACGATTCCCATGACGCTCCGCAGCTCCCTGAGGGACACCTGGCGCACGTCCACGTCGTCCACGGTTACGCTGCCGGAATCCACGTCGAAGAACCGCGGAATCAGTGACGCCAGCGTGCTCTTTCCCACCCCCGAGGTGCCGACCAGCGCCACGGTTTCTCCACGACCGATCTCCAGATCGATCCCCCGAAGCACCCATGGAAGATCGGGGCCGTATCGGAAGCGGACATCCTCGAAGCACACGACGCCCCGGAGGGGATCGGGAAGGGGACGCGGTGAAGGGGGGTCGACCAGCTCGGGCTCGTGGTCGATGAGGTCGAAGATACGCCGGGCGGCACCCGCCGCCTCCTGCAGATTGCCGTAGAACCCTGCCAGGGACGTGATGGCGGCGGCAATCGTGATCGCGTACAGGAGAAACGCGACCAGCGTGCCCGGGGTGAGGGTGCCCTCCAACACGAGCCGTCCGCCCTCCCAGATCACCACCACGACGGCTCCGAACGCCGCGAAGGTGACGGCCCCCGTGAGCGCCGCCCGAGCGACCGCCCGGCGAAGCCCCTCATCGCGGACCGTGTCGATCTCCCTGGCGAACTTCTCGGACTCCCACGTCTCCCGCGTGAAACCCTGGACCGTCCGGATCTGCGTGAATACCTGCTCCGCCCGGGCAACCGCCAGACCCAACCTGTCCTGGATTCGCGTGCTCAGGTGCCGCACGCGGCGCCCGAAGACCCAACCGACCAGGGCAGCTACCGGGATCGCCGTGAGCGTCACCAGCGTGAGGCGGGGACTGGTGGCGGTGACCAGGGCCAGGGCACCCAGCAGGAACACCGCCTGACGCACGAGCTCGGGGACGCCGAAACGCAACACGTTCTGCACGAGCGCCGCGTCGGAGGCCAGACGGGAGCTCAGCTCCCCAACGCGTCGAACGGCAAAGAAGCCCGGCGCCTGGTGGACGAGGCTGCGGAAGACTTCCTTCCTCAGCTCGGCCACCACCTGTTCGGATACCGAAGCGGTGAGGTAGCTCTGGCCGAAGTTCACCGCAGCCTGCACGGCGAAGAGCGCGAGCAGCCCCAACGCGACCTTGTTCAGGACCCCGAGCAGCTGGGCATCCAGGAGCTCTCGCACAACCAGCGGAAAGACAAGCCCGACTCCGGTGCTCAGTAGCAGCAGCACCCCGGCTCCCGCCAGGGTCTTCCGGTACGGCCTCAGCCTCGGCGCCAGTCTCCGCAGGAACTGAAAGGTCCGGGCAGGGCCGAGGCGCTCTGAAGGCATGGAGTGGCCGGGTCGATAGGCGTGGGCCCGTCCCTGCCCTGGGGCAGCGGGACGGCGCAGGATTGGATAAGATACCTGTCACCCAGAGCCTGCTGAAGGACACCTCGCCCCGATGGCCCCGCCGGGGCCCAGCCGCGTACACCCGAACATGGAAGACGGGAGCCCATGCGTGCGCAGCATCCCAAGGCGTTCAATGTCACCGTGGTGTGGACGCTCCTGCTCCTCTATCTCGGGAGTGTCGTCCACGCGACCGAGTCCAGCCTGGCCTGCCCTGACTGGCCCACGTGCTTCGGCACCATGGTACCCGAGATGTCCGGCGGCGTCTTCTGGGAGCACCTCCATCGGCTCGTGGCCGGCGGGCTGCTGCTCATGTGGATTCTGGCCACCTGGATCGTTCACAAGGAGGTGCGTGATCCACGCTGGGTCTTCCGGACCTGCCTTGCGGGCCTCGGGCTGCTCGTGGTCCAGTCGGTGTTTGGCGGCCTGACGGTCCTCCTCCGCCTTCCCGATCTGGTGTCCACGACCCACCTGAGCCTCGCACTGCTCTTCCTCGGTCTGGCTACGGTCCTGGCGTCGTGGGCGGCGGGATCTGGTGGAATCGCTCCCCTGAGCCCCCCCGTGGCTGCAGGCGTGCGGAAGTGGGGACTGACCGCAGCCGTGTTGGTGTACGCCCAGTCCGTGCTGGGGGGTCTGGTCCGACACATGGACGCCGGAATGGCCTGCCCGGACGCGCCTCTCTGCCTGGGACGTCTGATCCCCCCTCTGGACAACGCCCTCGTCACCGCCCACTTCCTTCATCGGGTTCTGGGCGTCGCCGCCGCCGTCGTCACCATCGCCCTGGCGGCCTGGGCGCAGAAGGTGCGCGCCCCCCACGGGCTCCGCCGATGGGCCGGATGGGCAGCGGTTCTTGTCTTGCTCCAGGTCGCGCTGGGGTTCGTCTCGGTGTTGACGGCCCTGGCCGTCGTGCCCGTGTCGCTCCACACCCTGGTGGCAGCGAGTCTGCTCGCCGTCCTGCTCCGCGTCACCGTGCTGGGGTGGACCGCCGACGGGGGGTCGGTAGCGAGGCCCACGGACCTGGTCGGCGCCTGAGCGTGGAACGCACTCAGATCGGCGATCTCCTCGCCCTGGTAAACGCCGGGCTGAACGCCACCAGCGCGGTCGCCCTCTTCACCGGGTACGTGCTCATCCGCCGCCGCAAGATCCGGTCGCACAAGAGGGCCATGGTCACGGCACTGGCGGCGTCGGCGCTCTTTCTCGTGTTCTACCTCACCCGGGTGGCCTTC
This sequence comes from Gemmatimonadota bacterium, assembly GCA_037387345.1. Classification (GTDB taxonomy): domain Bacteria; phylum Gemmatimonadota; class Gemmatimonadetes; order Longimicrobiales; family Gaopeijiaceae; genus SZUA-318. The sequence goes on along the minus strand of JARRLD010000072.1, from coordinate 1,174 downwards.
ACGGGGACACATCAATTCGCGGGCCAGGGCCCGTTCAGGACGCTGTACTTGAGCGTCCTCTTCTCCCACATGGTGCTCGCCGTCGCGGTCGTCCCTCTGGTGATCCGTCTCCTGTGGCTCGTGAGCCGTCGCCGCTTCCGGGCCCACGCTCGCCTTGCCCGGTGGACGTTTCCCGTGTGGGCCTACGTGTCGATCACCGGCCTCGCGGTCTACCTGATGCTCTACCAGATATTCGGATACCGCTGAGGGCGCCGGTGGACCACCCCTTCCTCATTCCGTGGGGAAGGACACCTCCACCTCGGCACCCCCGTCGGGCACGTTCCGAAGCCGAATCTCGCCGCCCAGGGCCTCGATGGACTTGCGGGCATGGGGAAGGCCGAGCCCCAACCCATCCTCGGCGGTGGAATAGAAGGGGTCGAAGGCCCTCGAGAACGCTTCCTCCGAGAAGCCTTCCCCTCGGTCCCGAACGGTGACCGTGATGCGCCCGCCGTCGGTGCCCAGGGTGACATCCACGGTCCCGCCCCCGCCGAACCGGGCCGCGTTGTGGAGGATGAGGTAGAGGGCGTCCATGAAGGTCTGCCCGTTCAGCTTCGCCCGCGCTGGCTTCCCGTCCCAGAGAACTTTGATGCCGATGGCCTGATCCTGGGCGAACTCCCGTGTGACCTGCTGCACCAGGCGTTGGAGATCCTGTCCCTCGGACCCGACGGGAGGCTCCTTCAGGAAGAAGGAGAGATCGTCCAGTGCTCCCAGCGCGCGATCGATCCGCTCCTGCAGCTCCGGCGCCTTGGCACTCTGGGGTGCACTGCTCAGAGGGGCACGGATGGAGCGGTCCAGGAAGCCTCTGAGGCGGCCCAGCGACTCCTCAAGGGCCCTGTGATACTCTTCCTCGCGAGGGCCCCACCCCATACGAAGCGCCTTGTACAGCTCCTCCTCGGCGCTTCCTTCCTCGGTAGAAGGTGGCTCCCGGCCCCGGGACACCGCTTCCGCGACGTCACGGATCTTCTCATCGGCCTTGTTCTCGCCCTCCTTGCGGCCCTCCCGAAGCCCGGTCTTGTAGCTGGACGCACGACCGCCGGTCCTCCCGATGACGAAACCCAGGGCGCCGAATACCGCTGCGGCGACGACCCCGACCCAGATGTCCATTCCGTCCTCGTCCGTTGATGCGTACGGCCTC
>JARRLD010000071.1:0-19588 GCA_037387345.1 Gemmatimonadota bacterium | reverse complement strand
GACAAATCGGCTCTTCTCGCAGCAGTACGCCCTACCCACGGGCGGCGGCGGCGCACGAGGTGCCCACAGCGTCGTATCCCTGGACTTCGGGACAGGGCGAACGGAGACCCTGGCCCACCTCGAGCAGGGAGTGGACCCGCCGGGCATCATGGTGCTATGGAATCACCGGGCCCTGTGGACGGTTCTCGAGAATGGCCACCTCGTGACGGGTCATGACGACAGCATGACCTTCACCATCCGGACGTTGAGCGGAGCCGTCCAGCGAGAGGTGGGCGTGGGCCTTCAACCGCGGACGGTCGGTGAGGAGGATCGGCGCAGAGTCCTCGACGAGCTCGGCCGGGCTCCGTCATCCGTGCGCCTCAGCGAGTTCTTTCCCTATACCGACATCTACGTGCCATTCTCCGACAGCGTCTTCGCCCTTAGGCACACGTGGGTGTCCCATCCAGAGGGTGACTCCGTTCCCGAGGGCACGTTCGCCTGGCGCTTGCTCTCCACCGGCGGGCATTACCTGGGCTCCATCACCTTCCCTGCCGGATTCGAGCCGAAGTGGACGGACGGCGAGCTCCTCCTGGGGGTCCTTCGTGACGCTCTCGGCGTGGCCACCATGCAGGAGTACCGCCTCGTGCCCCCACCTGCGGTAGAGGCCCGCTGATCCTCGTTGGCACGTGAGGGATACCGGTCCTTTCCCGCGCCAGAGAGAGGCCTTCGGCGGCAAGAGCGAGGAGCGGGACACGTGTCGCTTGCCGATCGGTGACCCTCGACCGCATGCTGGTCGCTCCACCAGACCGATCCCACCGAGAGGACCCCTCGCGTGACGAAAACCAGGATCTGTCCCATCTCCCTCGGATTCGATACGTGCTACGTGCTGGAAGGCGAGGGCGTGATCGTCGTCGACGCGGGACAACCCAGGAAAGGGCGCGCGTTCGTACGGGGTATGGAGCGCGCCGGAATCGAACCACGGGACGTGAGGCTGATCCTGCTCACCCACGCGCACTGGGATCACATGGGCTCCGCCTCCGAGCTCAAGGACATCACGGGGGCCCCTCTGGCTGTTCATGAGCGGGAGGCTCCCTGGGTCGAGAGTGGCGCTCCGCCGCTACCTCCGGGCGTAACCCCCTGGGGACGGACCTTCATGGCGGTCCATCGACTCCTGATGCCGCTGATCGACACTCCGGCGGCCCGGGTGGATCGCCGCCTGGGGGACGAGGTGACCTCCCTGAGCGGGTTCGGGATTCCCGGGTCGATCGTGCCGACACCCGGCCATTCTCCGGGCTCGATCTCGGTGGTTCTCGAGACGGGTGAGGCGTTCGTGGGCGACCTGGCCATGAACCGCGTTCCTCTGAGGCTCAATCCTGGGCTGCCCATCTTCGCTGACGATCTGGACGAGGTGCGCCGGAGCTGGCGGCGGCTCCTCGAGTTCCCCCTCACCGAGGTCTTTCCGGCCCACGGACGGCCGTTTCCGGTCGACGTGATCCGACGGATTCTCGACGCCTGAGGAACGCAGGGATCAGCGGCCGGGCATCGTACGGGCCCTGGCGCCCCCTCTCTGCCCGACCGCTCGAGACGAAGGTGGCCTTTTTCGGGGCCCTTTCCCAAGTTCGGGAAGATTGTGCGGGAGGTGGAGGATGACAGAAGAAGGCGGACGCTCCTACGCGGTGGTCCCCGAAGACGAGACGCCGGAGCTACCTCGGGTCGTGGAGGAAGCCTACGAGGTGCTGGGCTCGTACTCCTGGAAGCTCGTCGTCGCCGGGGGCGCCACCATCGTCCTGGGAGGGGGGCTCTTCTTTCCCTTCTCCCTGCCCATCGCCTGGCTCGCCGTCATTCTGGCGGCACTCCTGATCCTGTACTTCACGCCGGTGACGCGCGAGCCGCGACTCGCACGGGACGTCCTCCGTCGCTGGGACCAGCTCCGGGTCGAGCGGGCGCTGGAGTCGTCCGGAATCGCCGGTGATCCACGGCTGGAGGTGGCCGAGTCCATGGCCGACCGTGTCCTGCGCCACCCCTCGGTGGACGAGCGGATCCGAAGCGCGACGCGAGCCCTCCTGAACCGGCTTCACAGGCTGCTCCGCGATCTCCGCCGCGTGGAGTACCTGACCCAGGCCCATGTCACCCGGGACCGGGGGGAGGCGAGCCGATCCGTGTCGGACCTCCAGGATCTCCTCGACGCGCGGGTGGCGGAGATTCTCGGACAGATCGCGGAGCTCCATCGCACGGTGGTCCTACGGGACGCGGCCTCCCTGGAGCGGGTCGTCACCAGCGTGGAGGACCTGGTCCGGGAGCTGGAGGCCGAGAAGGAGGTCGAGCGGCTGTTGTCCGACGCCGAGCGCGACTGAGCGATCCGTGGGCTCGCGGAGGCCGCTGGGCGCGCCGGGCTCCACGATTTGGCCGAGGAGACGCAGGCGAGGATCACGCGGATCGTAGGGTAGGCCGACGAGCAGCCCCACGGAGCCTTGCCTGGACACCCACCCCGCTCTACCGTGCGTTGCACGACCGAAGCACGTCCGGATTCCCCATCCCTCCCCGCGGCAACTCCGGCGGCGGCCTCGAGGAACACCACGCTCTTCAGGACCCGGCGCTGGCGCTGCCCCCCACCTTCGCCCGACCTCACAGAGAGCCGAAGATGACTCCAGAAGTCGCCGTTGAGCCCACGTTGACCACGGTCACCACCGTCGACTCCGAGCGCAGGCCGGAGACCCACGCCGTCGAGCTCCCGCCGTATGGGCGCGAGCACTTCGACGATGTCGCGTTCATGACCGCGATGCTGCTCGTGCTTATGGGCAACTACCGCGGATCGGGGCATTATGGCGGCCCGCTCGCCTACACCCCCTACAACGTGGCCATCCACCTGGGTGGCCCCGAGCTGGGCGGGCTCTCCTACGACATCCGCGAGCCGAAGCACCCCTTCGCCGACAAGTTCATGCTCGCCGGAGGACACTGCATCCCCACCTGCTACGCACTGTGGATGATCCTCTACGAGGCGATGGCACGCCGGCACGCCGCGACCGGCGACGACCGGTACCGCTGTGATCCGCACGACGCGATTCTTGCGGTCGATGCGCTCGGCTTCCGTCGCAGCCCCGGGGCGATGGCGACGATCCTGGCAGACAACGGCCTCGTCGACGATCCCTTGTTCGCGCAGGCGAAGCTCCGTGGCATCCGGCCGCTCATGGGCCACGCGGAGAGCACGGACGTCACGAATGACGTCAACGGCGGTCCCTCGGGCATCGGAATCGCCACGGCCGCAGGCAAGGCGATGTTCTGGGACTACATCGGCGCACCTCCGAGCCCCAAGATCATCGCCTTCGAGGGCGAGTTCGCGTTCACCGAAGGGCACGCCCAGGAGCTCAAGACAACCGCGCTCTCGCAGCAGGTCGGCAAGCGGCTGCGCATCCTCTTCAGCTGGAACAACGCGGGCATCGACGACTCGCTCATCGGGGGCGTGATCAAGCCGAAGTACGAGGGCTACGACATCGCACAGCAGTGGAGCTCGTACGGATGGAACGTGCTCACCATCGCCGACGGCAACGACTTCGACGATGTCTTCGCCGCGCTCAAGCTCATGGAGGAGTGGCCCGACGACGATCGCCGACCGATGGTCGTCGTCGGTCCCACCCTGAAGGGGTGGTGGCCCGCCGACCTGGGCGTGGATCAGGTTGTCGGGTTTCCGAGCCACCCGTATGGCTTTGGGCTCAACGCACCCTACTTCGTGGCGCTCGCCGAGTCCTTCGAGCAGCGGTACGGCGTGAAGTTCGTGGGCATCCGGGACGGGTCCCCGGGATCCGAGGCGGAGCGGCTCGTGCAGTTCAAGAGCAACGTCGACGTGCTGCTCTCGCTCCTCGACTCGAGACCCGGACTCGGCGCATGGATCTCCGACCGGCTGGTCGCCATCGGTGACGGTCTGACGCGCGATCTGCCCGTCCACATCGACACCACCATCGACCCCTACCAAGACGAGCGACTGACGCCGGAGGGACTGCCCACCGAGCCCGCCGAGGTCACCGTCACCGATCCTCGCACGGGGGCTACGACCTCGAGCACCATCAACCTCTTCCTTCCAGCCGGGCAGAAGAAGGGTGCGCGGCGGGCCATCAGCGAAGTCGGGCGTTGGATGAACTACGTGACGGGAGGGCGGTTCTTCACCATCGCCGCCGATCTGTCGGGCTCCATCAACGTCGAGAAGTCTCATTTCTTCGGCCACTACGACCCCGTTGACAACCCCTCCGGGACGCGGCTGAAAGCGCCGATCCAGGAGGCCGTCAACGCGTCCACGATCATCGGGCTCGTCAACCAGACCGCCTCGGCCGACCCGGACGTGCATGCAGGCGTCTGGGGTCTGTCCGGCACCTACGGCGCCTTCACGCCCTTGATGTACACGCCGGCACGGGTGTTCAGCCAGCAGAACCAGGACAGCCCCTTCCGGCTCGGGGTGCTGACGATCCTGGCGGGTCACTCGGGGCCGGAGACTGCGGCCGACGCACGGACCCATTTCGGGATCTTCGCGCCCCAGGTGTGGACGCTCTTCCCGCGTGGGCAGATCATCAACCTGTACCTCTGGGACTACAACGACGTCGCCCCGGGCTACTTTGCGGCGGCGGCCAAAGCCGCGCAGACTCCGGAGGTCGGCATCATCACGATCCACGTCGCACGCCCCGATGCGCCGGTCGCGGACAGGACGAGGTTCGCCGACCCGGACCTCAAGGCTGCGGCGAAGGGCATCTACCTGATCCGCGACTTCGACGCCAATGCCCCGGCAATGGGCACGGTCTGGGTCCAGGGCTCCAGCTCGACCGTCAACCTCGTGAGCATCCTCGACCGCCTCGACGCGGCGGGGCTCAACGTTCGCGTGGCGGCTGTGATCAGCCCTGAGCTCTTCGCTGAGCAGCCGGCCGAATACCGGGCACGCATCTATCCCGAGGCATCGCGCTACGACTCGATGGTGGTCTCCACGATGACGAAGCGCGTGCCTCCCCTGCCCGACCTGGGCCCCCTCACCGAGGAGTATTCGCTCTACGCCGACCAGGACGATCGCTGGCGGACGGGAGGCACCGAGGACGACGTGATCACCGAAGCGGGCCTGGATGCCGAAGCCATCTTCCAGGCCATCGAGCGTTTCGCCAGCGAGCGCGAAGACCGGCTTGAACGTCAGCGGAGGGCTCTGGCGGGACTCTAGCGCCAAAGGTCAAGGAGATCGATGACCGCCTCGCCCCCTCTTCACCGGGGCCTCTACGAGGTGCACCTGCCCGTGAGCGACCTGCGTCGCTCCGTGGAGTTCTACCGGAGGCTCGGCCTCCGATTGGGCTTCGGATCTGTCCACGACCAGAGCGCCCTCCTGTTGTATGAGCGCGGAGGAACCCGGTGGATGCTGGGATTGTTTGTGGTGGACGTGATCGCCCATCGTCATCCGGCCGAATATCACGTCGCGCTCCGGGTCTCCGAGGCCGACGTGGACGGGATGATCCCCTATCTCCGGGAGCGTGGTATCGACCCCGTTCACCCGGAGACGGCCCCGATTCAGGGAGGCATGCACGAGCCGATCGTCCACGGATGGATGCCGGCAGCTTCGGTGTTCTTTCGAGACCCCGACGGTCATTTGCTCGAGCTCATCGCCGAGCTGAGCGACGAGCCGCGGCCCAAGATCGCCTACCTACCCTTGAGCGAATGGAGGAAGTGAGTCCTCCGGGTGGCCGCAAGCACACTTGACACGATAGCAGGTGTGCTTTACATGACACTGCCTGGGGACCCCCGTCGAACAGTCCCGGCAGCCTACTCAGGCCCGGAGGAGTCCGGTGTTGCTGCGGCGTCAGAGGGTGACGATGGCGTTGGCCGTGGCGGTGATGGCCTGTGGGGACCGGGGCGCCTCTGGCGGTGGTACGGTCGGGGCTGCCGCTTCGGTTGGCCACCTCGAGGGAACGCTCCTGGTGTCCGCGGCAGCATCGTTGACCGACGCCTTCGCGGATCTGGAGTCCGCGTTCGAGGCCACCCACACGGGGGTGGACGTGGTCCTGAATCTGGGGGGGAGCTCATCCCTCCGGGAGCAGATTCTCGAGGGCGCCCCGGCCGACATCTTCGCTTCGGCGGACCCGACAAGCATGGAGCGTGTCGTCGAGGCCGGGCATGTGTCGGGGGAGCCTCAGGTCTTTGCACGCAACCGCCTGCAGATCGCCGTCCCGGCAGACAACCCGGCCGGGATCGAAGACCTGAGCGACCTCGCCGACGCAACGCTCCGTGTGGGCCTCTGTGCGGAGGCCGTTCCCTGCGGCGACTTCGCGCGCCAGGCTCTCGAGCGTGCTGGCGTCGCACCGTCACTCGACACCAACGAGCCGAACGTGCGCGCGCTCCTGACCAAGATCGATCTTGGTGAGCTCGATGCGGGGATCACGTATGTGACAGACGTCGCGTCCACAAAGGGGGCCGTGAAGGGCATCGACATTCCGGCAGACGTGAACATCATGGCCGCGTACCCCATCGCCGTCCTGGCCGCGGCGCGGAATGACATCCCGGCCGACGTGAACATCATGGCCGCCTACCCCATCGCCGTCCTGGCCGCGGCGCCAAATCCCGACGCTGCCCACGCCTTCGTCCGCTTTGTCCTGTCCGACGAAGGGCGGACCATCCTCACCAGGCACCGGTTCTCACTCCCGTGACCGCTCCCCAGGGACGCCGGCGCGCCCGGCGGCCTCCCCCTCTCCTTCTCGCGATCCTGGCCGGCGCGGGTCTGGCGCTCTTCCTTCTGCCGCTCGCAGGCCTTGGAGCGCGCACGCCGTGGGCCCGAATGCCCACGATCCTCAGCGGGGACGTGGTGACCGACGCCCTCTGGATCTCGGCCGTCACGTCCGTCTCGGCCACGGCGATCTCCCTGGTCCTCGGCGTTCCACTGGCCTGGATCCTGGCCCGTGCGGAATTCCCCGGGCGCGGGTTGGTCCGGGCGGTCGTCACCCTCCCCCTGGTGCTCCCTCCCGTCGTCGGTGGCGCCGCGTTGTTGTTCGCCCTCGGGCGCCGCGGTTTCGTGGGGGCCCCGCTCGAGGAGGCCACGGGCCTGGTGCTCCCGTTCTCCATGTGGGGGGTGGTCATCGCCAACACCTTCGTGGCCATGCATCCTGGTCATCGCCGTCGAGGGGGCGCTCCGCAACATGGACCGGCGCTACGAGGAGGCTGCAGCGAGCCTCGGCGCCCACCGTTGGACCGTGCTCCGCCGCGTCACCCTGCCCATGATCTGGCCCTCCCTCGTGGCGGGCCTGGTCCTGTGCTGGGCCCGGGCATTCGGGGAGTTCGGTGCGACGATCACGTTCGCGGGCAGCCTCCAGGGACGGACCCAGACCCTTCCCCTCGCGGTCTTCGTCGCATTGGAGCAGGACCGGGACACCGCCGTAGCGATCAGCCTCGTGATGGTCCTGGTCTCCCTCCTCGTCCTCGTGACCCTACGAGACCGATGGTGGAGGGCGAGGTGAGCGGCGGCCTCGACGCGACCCTGCACGTGCGCAGGTCGACCTCGTTCCGCCTGGATGCCCGCCTCCTGGTTCCGGCGGGTCGGACCGCCGCCCTGCTCGGGCCCAACGGGTCCGGCAAGTCCACGGCGGTCGCAGCGCTGGCTGGGATCCTCCCCCTCGACTCGGGACGCATCGAGCTCGGCAGCCAGGTCCTCGACGAGCCGGCCGCCGGTGTCCTCGTCGCCGCCGAGCGCCGGAGGGTCGGGGTCGTCTTTCAGGACTACCTGCTCTTCCCTCACCTCACCGTGTTGGAGAATGTCGCCTTCGGCCCCAGGAGCCGCGGGATGGGGCGCGCGGCGGCACACCGCCGGGCTCGGCTGTGGATCGATCGACTCGACCTCGTCGGATTGGAGGAGCGCCTCCCGCGAGACCTCTCCGGTGGGCAGGCCCAGCGCGCGGCCCTCGCCCGCACGCTGGCCACGGAGCCGGAGCTGCTCCTCCTGGACGAGCCCCTGGGGGCCCTCGACGTCACGACCCGCGCCCAGGTCCGGCGCATCCTCGCCGAGCACCTGCGCGAGTTCGACGGCCCCCGACTCTTCATCACCCATGACCCCGCCGAGGCGTTCCTCCTCGCCGACGTGATCCACATCCTGGAGGACGGAAAGGTGACGCAGACCGGGACCGGCGACGAGATACGCCTTCGTCCACGCACTCGGTACGCCGCCGACCTCGGGGGCACGAACCTCATCCGCGGGACCGCGCGGGATGGCGAAGTCGACACGGGCACCCACGTGCTGCACATCGCCGATCGCGAGATCGAGGGAGCGGTCCTGGTCACGCTCCGCCCGGCAGCCATCTCGGTCCACCGGGCCCGCCCCGAGGGCAGCTTCCGCAACAGCTGGCCGACCACCGTCACGCGGGTCGAGCGACTGGGGCACCGTGTGCGTCTCCTCACGGGCGCACCGCTCCCGGTGACGGTGGAAGTGACCGAGGAGGCCCGCGCCGAGCTCGGTCTCGCTCCCGGTTCCGAGGCCTGGGTGGCGCTGAAGGCCACCGAGATCGGCGTCCAGCCCGATACTCCCCTCGCGCCACACTCGCCATGACGGGACGTCTCCACAACACGCTCGCCGCGGAACGCGAACGGCTGGGCTGGAGCCAGACCCGCATGGCCGAGGCCGCGGGGATCTCGCGCCAGAGCTATGCGGCCATCGAGTCCGGCGCGTCCGTTCCCTCCACGGAGGTCGCCCTGCGGCTCTCGTTGGCGCTCGGCCATCCGGTGAGCCACCTGTTCCACCTCCCTGACCGACCGGCCGAGCGCCGTGTCGCCGTGTGGTCCGGCTCCGACGCCCCTGCGCTCGGCCACCGGATTCGCCTCACGCGGGTCGCCGGACGCTGGATCGCACACCCGTGCGCGGAGCTCCATCGACCCGAGGCCTCCGGGGATGGCGTCGTGGAGCGCGTCAACCGGGGAGAAGTGGGAGTCCGCCTCCTCCCCGACCGTCATCCCCTGGCGAGCCTGGCCGCAGTCGGCTGCGATCCCGCGTTCGGCATGCTGGTCGATGGGCTCCGGCGCGACCACGGCATCGAGGTCAGCTGGAGCCAGCGGGGCAGCGGGGCCGCGCTGGCGACCCTGGCCCGAGGGGAGGCCCATGTGGCAGGGGTCCATCTCCATGACGCGGAATCAGGAACGTGGAATGGGCCGTGGGTCCGCCGGACGGTACCCTTCCCGTGCACGCGGATTTCCTTTGCGACCTGGGAGCAGGGTCTCCTGGTCCGGCCGGATGCCCGGCACCGCATCGGTGGAATCGGGGACCTGGGCGGCGGGCAGCTCCGACTGCTGAACCGGGAGCAGGGCTCCGGGAGCCGGGCGCTCCTGGACGAGGAGCTGATCGCGGCGGGCGTGGAGACGGCCCAGGTGGAGGGATACGCCACGGCGGCGCGGGGCCACCTCGCGGTGGCGGCGGCAGTCGCGGCCGGCGCAGCGGATGCCGGCGTCGCGATCCGGGCGGCGAGCGTCTCGTACGGTCTGGAATTCCTGCCGCTGCGCCAGGAGGCCTACGAGCTGGTCATCCCGGACCACTTCCTGGATCTTCCGGCCGTGCAGGCGCTCCTCGGGCTTCTGGGCCGTCCCGCCGTGCGGGCCCAGGTGGAGGCGCTCGGGGGCTACGACGTGGCCATCATGGGAAGGGTGGCTTCGTAAAGCCCCGGGAAGTCGTATCGCGGCCTATCGGCGTACGGCATCCTCCGCCTTCTTCAGGAACGGCACGCCGTCGGTCATCCACTTGGGAGGGGGGTCATCCTTCAGGTAGTGGTCGAAGAACTCGAAGAAGCGGATGGTGAAGTCCTTCCGGTTCCCCAGCTTGCTCAGATGGTGGCCCTCGTCCGGGTAGGCCAGAAGGAAGGCCGTCTTCTCGTTGAACCGCAGCGCGTTGAAGAACTTGAGACTCTCGTTGAATGAGACCGTGGGGTCGGCGGTGCCGTGCATGATGAGGATGGGCTGGGTCACCTCGTCGGCGTGCGAGAGCGCGGACTGGTCACGGTAGACCGCCGGGTTCTCCCACGGCGAGGCGCCCCAGCGGCCTTGCCCGTATACATAGTACTGGTTGCCGTTCTGGCCGGAGCCGCCGCTCACCTGGTATGACCACCCCCACTCCTGGCTGAAGTCCGTGTAGAGGTCGGTGACGCCGGATCCCTCGCCCACCGCGGCGAAAAGACGGGACCTCGTGCCGATATATGCGGCGCCCTCGCCGCCGTAGCTGTGACCGTGCACGCCGATGCGCTCCGGATCGGCGTAGCCCATCTCGATCACCTTGCGCGTGGCGGCCTCCACGCAATCGAGCTGGTCCTCGTGCGACGAGCCCGTGTTGTAGTAGATGTCCGGAATCATCACGATGTAGCCGCGGCTCACGGCCTCGATGCTCGCCCGACCCATGCTGACGAACAGCTCCGGCATGGGATATCGGTTCCGGTTCTGGGACTGCTTCTCGTAGAAGGTCACGAGGGTGGGGCGCCTCTCGCCGGACCGGTAGTCGTCCGGCAGCCAGAGCAGGCCCTGCAGCGGGTGCCCGTAGCGGTCGGCGAAATCGAACAGGACGGGGTGGCCCCAACGGTAGTCGTCCTGATGCGGGTTGGCGTCGGTGACCCGCTTCCCGCTCCCGAACTCGGGTCCGGACACGCGCAGGTCCGGTGACGCCTCGAACGTCTGCCGGGTGAACAGGAAGCGGTCCGCGTGGGCGGCCTTCGCGGGAGTGTCGTAGCGCGCGTCGTCGTACACGACCTCGCTGAGCCGCCCGTTGGCCAGCCGGTAGAACCCCGCCTTCTTCGTGAGCTCACCGAACGCCGACAGCGTCACCGGCCGAGTCAGGTCGAACTCCTGTCCCGTGCGTACGCGCCGGCTCGCCATGGAATCGACGGGCTCGGGGCGCACCGGCCGGAGGGCGGTCCTGTTCTCCGCTCCGAAGCCGCCGGTGATGTTGCTCGCGCCTCCGCCGTCGAGGGGAAGCGTCCAGAGGTCGTAGCGGTCCTGGACGATGACGCTTCCGCCGTCGCTCGTGTACCCCGCCACGCCCCACGGCGGCTTCGGTCCCGGATGGTCGTAGGTGGTATCCACGAACGCGGGTGCGTCGCCGCCCAGCGCGACCGTCTTGCCCGAGTCGAGGTCGTACGCGTGGAACCGATCCTCCGTCCAGGTAAGGTACTTGCGGCCGTCGGGGGAGATGCCGAACGCGGCGCCCCGGGTGAGGTGGCCCCGGAACATGAGCGCACGCTCGCCCGTTGTGGTGTTCACACGGTAGAAATCGGCGCGGCCCGGCTTCCAGTCGGAGACATAGGGGCGGTCGTCGCGTCCCACGGCCCAGCGGCCGTCCGGCGCGATCTCCAGCTCGCGCATCGTCGAGTCGGCGAGGGCCACGTAGGCGCCTCGAGCGACGTCGAACGCCGCCGTGTACGTGACGTTGCGATCCCGCTGGGCGCGGGTCATCTGCACCGACTGAATGTAGCGGTCGGCAGTCCGCCAGACGTCCACGTCGGTGGTCGTGTCCGAGCTTTCCACCCGTACCGTATCCTTGGCCGGCGTCTGTGGCTTGGCGCCCAGGAATACCCGCGCTCCGTCCTCGCTCCAGCTCAGGGGTGCGCGGTCGCTGATCACCCAGCCGCTCGGGAACCCGGCGGCGGTGGTGTCCAGCGTCGCGGGGGCGTGCCTGGCATCGGCGAGCGCGGCGCGAAGGTCAGGGATCACCAGCAGCACGTTGTCGCGCTCCAGCATCTTGGGCACGGCTTTGCCCTTGAGCACCGCGACGCCGCTGCCGTCGTCGTTCCAGCTCAGCCGGCCGTATCGACGCGCGTCGTTGTCGAGGGCGTGGGTGGCGCTCGTGGAAAGGTCGATGACGAACAGGCCGTTCCCCTCGCGTACCTCGGCGTCCACGGTGTAGGCGAGGAGATCGCCGGCGCGGTCGAACGCTGCGTCACCCACGCTCCCCAGAAGCTGACTCCGTCCCGTCCTCAGGTCGTAGAGGATGGCGTCGGAGCCCTCGGCCAGCGGCTCCGGGCTGCCTGCGCCGCGTCCGCCTCCGAAGCCGCCGCGTCCGGAGCCTCCTCGCCCGGCAGCTGGTCGGTTCCTCACCAGCGCGAAGGTCGAAGCCCGGTTGAACGTCGCCGACTGCATGTCCCGCCAGACCTCCGTCCTGCCGGTGGCCAGCTCCCTGAGCTCCACGCGGTGCAACGTCCGCGAGCCCGAGCCTCCCGCCCGGCCACTTCCACCCGGCTCTTCGGCCTCCCCACCACCCGCCTCGCCTCCCCGGCCGCTTCGCGGCGGGATCGAGTCCACCTGGTACGAGAGGTATCGAGCGTCGGGCGAGAACACGCCGTTCGACGCGTTCGGAATGGCCACGTCCTCGTCGGTCTGCAGGTCGAGGACGTGCAGCTCGGGCTTGGCGTCCCTCGCCGCGACGTTGGTGAAGCGATAGACCCACGTCACCCACCGGCCGTCGCTGGAGATGCGTTCGTCCCCCAGCGTCCGCCAGCGCGCGTAGTCGTCCACTGCAAGCACCCTCTTGGCGGAGTCGGCGCGGGAGATGGCCACCGGGGTGCTCGGGTCCGGTCCCTGGGCGGCCACGGGCAGCGCCGAGGCGGCCAGGACGACGACGGACCGCGAGAGGATCCGGAGGGAAACGGGAAGGCGCGGGTGCGCCGACCGGGGGCGGCAGAGGGCAATCGAGGACATGGTCCGATCCCGACGTTGTGGGGGACGATCAAGATACGGCGGGGGGGCGGTCTCCACACCGTCCCGTGCTCGCACAGGGTGACGCCCTCACTCGACAAAGTGGAGGACGGCCACGCCGCGGTGGCCGACCGCGGGATCGCCAGGCGGCGTGCCCACCGCTTGCCAGACGAAGGGTTCCATACGAGATCATCGATGGAGATGTCCTCGTGACCCTCTGGAGCCCTCACCATGGCATTCGCCCGATCGCGACCACTCGTTCTCCTGACCCTCGGGCTTGCATGGGGATCCGGTGCTCCGCCGGCCGTCGCGCAGGCCCCTCTCGCGGCGCAGGAAGTCCCGCCACTCGACCCCACCCTGGTGGATGCGATCCCGTTCCGACTCATCGGTCCCAACAGCCCGTCCGGTCGGGTGTGGCAGGTGGTGGGAGTCCCCTCGCAGCCGAACACCGTGTACATGTGCACGTGTCAGGGCGGCGTGTGGCGGACCGCCAACTACGGAGCCACCATCGAGCCGATCTTCGACGAGGAGAACGGTGCGTCCTGCGGCGCGGCAGCGGTCGCTCCGTCGGACCCCGACCACATCTGGGTCGGGACCGGTGAGCCCGCTCAGCGGCAGTCCAACGCGCTGGGCTACGGGGTCTTCAAGTCGACCGATGGGGGCAGGACCTGGGAGCACCTGGGCCTCGAGAGAACCGAGCAGATCGCCGACGTCGTCATCCATCCGCGCGACCCGGAGACGGTCTACGTCGCCGCGCTCGGGCACCTCTGGGGGCGCAACCCGGAGCGCGGGGTCTTCAAGACAACCGATGGGGGGAGGACGTGGCGGAAGGTTCTGTACGTCGACGACAAAAGCGGAGCCGTCGACCTGGAGATGGATCCTCGAGACCCGGACGTGATCTACGCCAGCACGTGGCAGCGGATGCGGTCGGGCGGTGGGGAGGCCCGCGAGGCGGGTCCCGGCAGCCGCATCTACAAGACCGTCGACGGGGGAGCGCACTGGACTCGGTTGACCGAAGGGCTCCCCGAAGAGCCGCTCAGCAAGATCACCCTCGGCATCTCGCAGCAGAGGCCGGACCTCGTCTACGCCTTCATCATGTCGGGGGAAGGCGGTGCCGCAACCGCGGGTGCCGAGGACTTCGCGGGCCGTCCGACACGGCGGACGAGCCGCGCAGGCGGCATGTTCCGTTCGGACGACGGCGGAGCCACCTGGCGGAGGGTGAGCCCCAAGCTTCCTTCGCGCACGTACTACACGAAGTTCGCCGTCGATCCCAACGACGACCAGCGCCTCTGGGTCCGCGATCTCCTGCTCTGGCGCTCCGACGACGGCGGTCGGACGTGGGCGCGGCACAACATGCAGCACGTGCACGACGATCTCCATGGCCTGTGGATCGATCCCAACGACTCGGACCGGATCGTGCTCGCGGGTGACGGAGGGGTACACTTCTCGGTGGACGGCGGGGCGAGCTGGGTCCAGGGGGTGCTCCCGATCGCCCAGTTCTACGAGGTGGCGACCGACGACATGGAGCCGTACTGGGTCTACGGCGGAATGCAAGACACCGGCTCGTGGATCGGTCCGAGCCGCACCTACGACAACGAGGGGATCACGGATCACGACTGGATCAAGGTGCGATGGGTAGGCGACGGCATGGCGATCCAGCCCCATCCAGACGATCCCAACGTCATGTACATCGTGGAGAACAGCGGAAACACGTCGCGCCTCGACTTGCGGACCTGGGCCCGGACCGAGCTGCAGCCCAGCCAGCAGATGGCCCGGGAGCTCGGGCTGTCGCGGCTCCGATGGGATTGGTCGCCTCCCATGATCGTCGACCTCGATGATCCGGAGGTGATCTACCTGGGGTCGCAGTACGTCTTCCGCTGCCGCATGCTCTCGGTCGATTCCGACGGCTACGCCGACCATCGGTGCGACCCGATGAGCCCGGACCTCTCCAGGCAGCAGGATCGCCCCTTCCCCGAGATCGGAGAGGGCTATCACAGTTACGGAGCCCTGTTCTCGCTCGCACAGTCGCCGGTCGATCACCGCGTGCTCTGGGCGGGATCGGACGACGGGCTCGTTCACGTCTCGAGAGACTCGGGCCAGACGTGGACGCGCGTGGATGCCACCATGCCGCCCGGCGACCACGCCGAAGGGTTCGTCTCGAAGATCGAGCCGTCACGCGCCGCCGCCGGCACCGCCTACGTCGCATTCGATCTGCACTACCGTGACGACCCCCGACCCTATCTGTTCAGGACGAGCGACTTCGGCAGGACCTGGACCGACATCACGAGCGACCTCCCGGTCTGGGGATCGACCTACGTCATCCGTGAGGACCCGACCAATCCGCGTGTCCTGTACGCCGGGACGGAGGGAGGTCTGTTCCTCTCGATCGACGGCGGGCGTCACTGGGTGCGATGGAAGGGAAACCTCCCCCACACCGGGGTGCGCTCTCTCGCGATCCAGCGGCGCGACCTCGACCTGGTGGTCGGCACCTTCGGTCGGGCGATCTGGGTGGTGGACATCTCGCCCCTCGGGCAGCTCGAAGCGGCCCTGCGCAGTCGGGTGTTCCTCTTCCAGCCGGTGTCCACGGTGGCACACAACATCCGCTACACGTACGGGAGCGGGGTCGAGGAGATCAACGGCGATCTGTTCTTCCGCGCCGAGAATCCCCCGTACGGAGTCGTCGTGACCTACTACCTGGCCGAGGGTGCAGGGGAAGACGTGCGCCTGACGATCAGCGATTCGTCGGGTCGGGTCGTTCGGTCGCTGGCGGGGCCGGGCACCGCCGGGCTGCAGCGGGTCCAGTGGGATCTCGAGACGGACGGGGCCCGGGCCGCCGCTCCGCGTGGTGGGACCGCCTCGGAGAGGCAGCGAAGCCGGCGTGTGGCGCCGGGCACCTACCGGATCGTTCTCGAGGCGGGCGGAACGTCGGTCACCCGCTCCGTCGAGGTCAAGGCGGAGCGGGCCGACCGTCCCAGGCGCGTGTGGCCCCGCTGAGTGAACGGCACCTCAGGGCACGTTTGCGCCTCCGCACACCTGCTCGAACCTTGGGTCCACCATGCCGAGGCGCTCGACCAGTGTCCGAAAGCGGGGCTCACATCGGAGGGGGTCGACCCCCGGCATGACCAGCCCCCAATCCGGAAAGCCGTACCTCTGGGCGGCGGAGCGTTCCATATACTCGTAGGCCAACTCAGGCTGCCCGAGAAGCACCAACAGGGAGGGTGCCTCGATGAGCTGGAAGAGGACGCCGGCCTCCGGGTCGGTGGAGGCGCGCACGGGTAGTCCGACGATCCGGCGAGCGACGGCATAGGCGTCACCGAGCCCCTCGAGGGCAGCGAGGACCTCTTCGGCCTGACGCTCGGGACCGGGCCCGGCGCGCGTCGCCCACCGCATCATCGAAGACCGTGCTCCCTCGGGCCCGAATTCGTGGAGCCGAGCCATGACGTCGACGTTACGGCATAGCCACGTCTCCGTATCAGCCTCCAGCGGCTCCCTGCAGACCTCGATGGCGGCCTCGTAGCGATCCGCCACGAGGAGCATGGTCGCGTAGTTGTCGGCGACGACGATGGACCTGGGATCCAACGCATACGCGCGCTCGAGCGCCGCCAGGCCCTCGCTCAACCGGCCCGCGGGTACCAGGCCCGTACCGAGCCACTGGTGCGCGGAAGCGAAGGAAGGGCTCAACGAGATGGCGCGCTCGAGCAACGCCAGCCCCGTGGCCTTCCTTCCATCTGCGACGGCGATATTGCCCAGCGCAGCGAACGCCTCGGGGAGGGTCGGATCCAGCGCCAACGCGCGCTCGCCGGCGTCCCGGCCAAGTCCAAAGGCCGCCTCGTAGGAGATCTGGGGCGTGTAGTCCGCGAGGACCGAATAGACCAGCGCGAGCCCCCCGTAGGCCCTGGCGAAGTCCTGGTCGATCGAAATGGCCTGTTCGAGATCCTCTACCGCTTCCAGGAGCCCCTGATCTGTTCGTGTCCGCCACAGGGCGAGTCCCTTCAGGTACAGGTCGTAGGCCCTGGGGTCCACAGTGACCGCAGTGGCGCCCGAAGCCCGCTCCCCACCGACGCGGATCTTCAGCTCGTCCCCGATGGCTCCGGCGATCTCGTCCTGGACCGCGAAGATATCCTCGAGATCCCGGTCGTAGCTCTCGGACCAGACGTGGAAGCCGGTTTCGGCGTCGATGAGCTGGGCGGTGATCCGTACCCGTTCATCCTGCTTGCGTACGCTCCCCTCCAGAACCATCCCCACCTGGAGCGCCCTGGCGATGTCGGGGACCTCGATGTTCTCACCCTTGAATGCGAACGATGACGTCCGCGCCGCTACCCGGAGGTCCGGGGCGCGGGCCAGCACGTTGAGGATCTCCTCGGAGATCCCGTCGGAGAAGTACTCCTGGTCCGGGTCGCCGGACATGTTGACGAAGGGGAGCACGGCGATGGAACGCGCTTCCGCGGCCGCCCCGATACCGGTATCGGTGCGGGTCCAGTACCACCCCGCCATCGCCACCGCCATGACCACGCCCACCGCGACGACGCGCCGGTTTCCGTTGGTCGTGGTATCGGCACGAATCCCTTCCGGGGTGACGTCGAAGATCCAAGCCAACACCAGCGCAACCGGAAAGCCCAGGAGCAGTAGCAAGGTCACGAACCGGGGCACCCACTCCGGCAGGCTGAGCTGGGGTGCCACCGTATCAGCCACCTGAATGACCACCCAGGTCACCACGAGGTAGGCTCCGCCCACCTTGAAGACGCTGCGGCGTTTCAGCTCGGAAAAGAGCGACATGGTCCCCGGAGATCCTCGAGCGTACGGCCCAACGGGCAGTTGGGAGGAGGCGGATCTTCGTTGCTCGGGTGGCGGAGGGCAAGGAAGGTGACGAGCGGTCACCCTGCACGGGTCATCATGACAAGGGGTGGGGCGCTGCGCACGACAGGCGGGCCCGTGGCGACGCCGTGAGGCGGTGGAGCAGGACGGCGCGGCCTGGAGACTACGTCGGCTCCTGGGGCTCGTCGAGTCTCTCCGCCAGGCGGGACACCCTCAGCTCGAGCCGCTTCAGGTCCCGGGTGAGGGCGAGCCGCACCATCTCCAGCCAGTACCAGATCTTGACCGCCAGGATCAGGAGGACGGCGAGGAGCCCGGCGCCTCCCCACACGAGCATCTCGCGCACGTCCTCGGTGACGAGAAAGCGTGACAGGGCGAAGACGGCCACGCCCAGGAACGCAACGTTCGCCACCACGCCTCCTACGGCAAGAAGGCGGTTTCTCCCCCGAAAGGTCTCCGTAAGCAGCGCGAGCGTGGACGGATCCCCCGGACTCTCGAGGCCTTCGGCCTCGTCCCGAGCGAGGGCTTCGCGGATGACTTCGTCGGGACCGCGATCGGATGCAGACATCACCTCTCCTCGAGGCGCGCCTTGAGCGCCTCCCTTGCGTAAAAGAGTCTCGACTTGACGGTACCGGGAGGGATGTCCAACACGTCGGCGATCTCGCCCACGCTCATCCCCTCGAGATAGAACCACCGAAGCACGGATCGCCGCGCCGGGTCCAATGCGGCGAGGCCCTCCCGGACTCGCTCCACGAGGCACGCTGCCGGGATGGATTGCTTGGGCTCCGGCTCCGCCATCGCCCGGCGCGTAGCCTTCGTGCGTGCTTCCTCCCGCCTCACCCAGTCCCGGGACTTGTGGGCCACGATCTGGAGCGTCCAGGCGGGGAAACGCGCCGGATCGCGGAGGGAGCGGAGCCCCCGGATCACCGCCATCCAACTCTCCTGCGCCACGTCCTGGGCGGCATCGCGGTCACGGACGAGGTACTCCGCACGGCGCAGCACCCTGCCTTGCCATCGCCGCACGAGGCGGCGGAACGCCACCGCATCGCCAAGCTGGCTCTGCACCACGAGATACTCGTCCAGGACGTCATCGGCCGTGGGCCCTGTCGGTTTGTCCGGCACGGTCCCTCTCCATCACCGGTGGAGCCGGTAGATCTTCGTCCGGAACCGGTGCACCACGATAGCGAGCAGGAGAAGGGCGTACACCGTGGCGCCCACGGACCAGAGGGCGCCCTGCTCCGGCAGGTGCCGCAGGAACGCCTGGTAGGCCTCCACGAAACACCCGGTGGGCGAGATCAGCAGCAGGGGTCGGTACACCGCGTCGGTGGGCATGAAGAACAGGGCGAGAGGCGCCAGGGTGAGAAACGACAGGGCCTTGAATACCGCCAGGGCCCCCACCTTGTCATCGGCTACCGTGGGGATCAGAAGTGCGAACGACGGTGTGAAGAGGGCGAGGGGAATGATCACCGCGAGCCAATGGCTCAGGGGCAAGTCCACGGCCTGCCAGGTCGAGTTCATGAGGTAGACCGACGCCAACGGCCAGGCCGTCGTCCACCCGGTGGCCGTGACGGTCCGGACAAAAAGAAGGCGCGTGGGCGGGACGGGAGTGACCGCCAGGGCGTCGCGCACCCCCGTGTCTCCCTCGTCCACCCAGAGGAGGCCCCAGAGGAAGCCGAAGCCGCCTGGGCCACCGACCAGGGACAGGGCCACCACGAGGGGGAACCACGCGGACCATCCGTCAAGACGGTCCTGGAACACCCCGAGCACCGTGATGACCGTCGTCGCGAGGAGCGACAGCGTCACGGTGGCCGACAGGACACGGTCACGCCGCACCCCACGCAGGTCGTTGAGGACAAGGGCGGTGGAGGGGCCCACGGACCTACCTCCCCTCGGTGACGATGGAGCGCCGGAAGGCGCGCACGGTCCACCAGAACCCAAAGGCGACGCACAACAGCAGGTAGGCAACCGCCGCAAGCTGCCCGGCCAACGACGCCGAGTCGGGCTCAACTGCCGCCGTCAGCACCACGAGCATGGCGTACGAGGGGATGGGGGCAAGGAGAGCTGCCGAGCCGGGCACCACGGCGAAGTGGGCCAGGAGCGGAAGGTAGAGCGCAGCCGACACCCAGAGCAG
>JARRLD010000070.1:0-13120 GCA_037387345.1 Gemmatimonadota bacterium | reverse complement strand
GCGATCATGAGTCCAGCAGCCGTGGTGAGCAGGGCGACCTTGATGCCGCCGGCCACCAGCGTCGCCTCGACCTCGCCCGCAGCCTCGATGGACTGGAAGGCGATGATCATCCCGATCACCGTCCCCAGGAAGCCCAGAAGTGGTGCGATGTTGGTGAGCGTGGCCAGGATGACCAGTCCCTTCTCCAGCTTGCTCATCTCGATGAGGCCCTGGTTCTCGATGGCCTTCAGCACACGGTCGGTCCCCTCGTCCTGCCGCTCGAGGCCGGCGTAGAGGATGTTCGCGGCCGGAGCATTGGTGTCGCGGGTCAGCTCCAACGCTTCCTTGATCCGCTGCTGGGTGAGGAGCTCGTCGACATCCTTGAGGATCCGGCGCGTGCGACCAGCCTTCGCGGTCAGATCGATGAACTTCCAGATGATGACGATGATTCCCAAGACCAGGCACAGAGCAAGAGGCCAACGCATGAAGCCGGTGGCATCCCAGTTCGTGACGATCTGCTCTTGCCAAGTGAGTTCCGGGGTGTCCACGCCGGGTATCTGAAGCAGCGCGCTGTAGAGTCGCATCGCCAGCAAGGGGACCTCCAGCCGAAGTTTCTACGTCTGGGTGTTGGCGGCTCCGAATCCCTCCCAGACCGGGGAAACGGATGGTTTCCGAGAGGCCCGGATAATGGCCCTAGCCAAAAGGAGTGTCAAGCCCCGAAAACAGGCCGTATGAGGTGCTTCCGAGCCCGACAGGAAGCCCGGCGCAGGCTCGGCTCCGAGCAACGTGGCGACCTCCGGACGGGACAGCCTACACGCCCTCGATCTACTCCCGTCTACTCCGGGTGACGGGGGTCGAGGGCATCCCTCAATCCCTCCCCCACGAGGTTGAAGGCCAGCACGGTCCCCACGATGGCCAAACCCGGGAAGGTGGAGATCCACCAGGCCCCCAGGAGGTTGGCGCGACCCGCGTCCACCATGGCACCCCAGGACGCCAGGGGAGCCTGCACGCCCAGCCCCAGGAAGGACAGCCCGGCCTCGAGGACGATGGTGTTTCCCATGCCGAGCGTAGCTGCCACGATGACAGGCCCCAGGGCGTTGGGAATGATGTGGCGAGCGAGGATGCGACGGCGCGGAAGGCCGAGCGCCCTGGCGGCCACGATGAACTCCTGCTCCCGAAGACTCAGCACTTCCCCCCGGACCAGACGCGCGGTTGACGGCCAGAGCGTGAACCCCAGGACCACGACGATCACGAGGATTCCCGGCTCAAACACCGCCACGATCGTGATGAGGAGGACCAGACGCGGAACGGAGATCACCACGTCGACGAATCGCATGATGACGGCATCCGTGCGACCTCCCAGGTAGCCGGCCACAGCGCCCAACCCCGTTCCCAACGTGACGCTGATGGCCACCGCCAGCAGTCCGACGGTCAGGGAGATCCGCGCTCCGTACAGCAGACGGGAGAGCACGTCCCGGGCGAGATTGTCGGTGCCCAGCGGATGGTCCAGGGAGGGAGCGAGGAACCGTTCCCGTACCAGGTCTCCCTGCGCACCGGGATCGAACGGCGCCAGGAGGGGAGCCAATAGCGCCACCAGGCAGATGGCGCCCAGCGCTGCCATCCCGGCCACCGCCAGGCGCCGCTCCAGAAAGGTCCCAACCATGGGGGACCACCGCACCTCCCCCTCTCCCGATGCCCGTCCCGCCTCCCTCGTGCCCCAGAGCCAGGCGCCGGCCAGGCCGGCGATGGCCGTCACCACGGCCAGACGCAGGTCCCATGGCCCCGACAGGGCATCGACGACCCGATCGCGTCGCCAGACCACGAGGGCCGCGAAGCCCATCCAGGTTGCCAGGGCGAACCCTGCCGCCCAACGGCCCGCCAGGAGTTGCGGCAGACCGGGAAGGACAAGCCCGAGAGCCCTGTCGCGTCGCCTCCCTCTCCTACTCATGGCGCCGCACCCTGGGATCCACCGCGGCGTAGAGGAGATCGGCCAGGAGGTTACCCACCACGACCAGCGCCGAGAACATCAGCGCGCCACCCATGACCAACGGGTAGTCCCGGGCCTGGATGGCGCCGACGATGGCCCGGCCCATTCCCGGCCATGCGAAGACCTCCTCGATGAACACCGTGCCGCTGAACAGGATGGGCAGGTATAGCCCCACAAGCGTCACCACCGGAACGAGCCCGTTCCGGAGCGCGTGCCTCCAGATCACCGAGCCCTCCGGAAGGCCCTTGGCCCGGGCGGTCCTCACGAAGTCCTGACGGATGACCTCCAACATGCTCCCCCGGACGAACCGCGCGATCCCGGCCGTAAGGACCAGCGTGAGGGTCGTCACCGGCAACACCAGGTGCGCGACCCTGTCTCCGAGCCGTCCCATCATGGACAAGGAATCGTGGGACGGACCTACCATCCCCGACGCCGGAAGCCAGAAGGGAAGCTGCCAGACGCTGGCCGCCATGTAGCTGAAGACAAGCATGAGCATGAGCGCCAGCCAGAAGGACGGCATCGAGTAGAAGAAGAGGGCCAGGACGGTAAGGGTCGAGTCCAGCGCGGAGTGCTGCCGCACCGCCTGGGTCACGCCGAGGAAGACACCCGCCGCGAAGGCCAACGCCAAAGCGATCCCCGAGAGCGCCAGCGTGGGAGGCAGCGCGGCGAGGAGGACTCCGGCCACAGGCATGCCATGGGAGAAGCTGTGGCCGAGGTCCCCCGTGAGGACGGCGGCCATCCACTGCAGATACCGGACGTGGAGAGGCTGATCCAGGCCGAAATCCACCCGAATGCGCTCGACCACCTCCTGGCTCATGCCCGGCGAGATCAGGTAGGAGGCGGGGTCGCCGGGGGCGATGTTGAGGATGAGGAAGATGAGGGTGGCGATTCCGAGGATCAGGGGCACCGCTCCAATCAGGCGCCGTGCCGCGTACCGGATCACCGGAGCCTCACCGCCGACGCGGATCGACCCACCAGCCCCTCACGTTGATCCACTCGCCCCGGACATCCGTCTCTACTCCCATCATTCTCGGGCTGATCCCCGTGAGCCGCTCGGGGAAGAAGAGGAACGTGTACGGATGCTCCTCGCCCTGGACCCTCTGATACTCATTCCAGAGGGGCCTGGCCTCGGCACGATCCACGACCAGGGGAAGCGTGTCGAGGAGTCGGTCCAGCTCCGGATTCGCCGTCCCCGACAGCGCGAAGGGCCCCGTGCCGCGTTCCGAGTGGAGCAGATCCCTGTCGTCCATCCGGAACTCGGTGATCCAACCGAAGATCACCGCATCGTAGTCCCGAGCGTCGGGGTCGAAGAGCCTCGCTGCGAGCGACGCGGGCTCCACGGACTCCGTGCGTATCTCGATCCCGACCCGGCCCAGCTGCGCCTGCATGATCTCGGCGATGTCCTGACGTCGCTGGTTGCCGGTGTTGTACGTGAGGGTGAAGGAGAGCGGCTCCCCTTCGGCATTCTCGCGCACTCCGTCCCCGTCGCGGTCACTCCACCCCGACTCGTCGAGGAGCCGACCGGCGAGCTCCGGATCGAAGAGGTCCTCCCCGGCCCGACCCTGACTGTACGCCCAGTGAAAGGGGGGAATCGTGGACTGCGCGATACGCCCGTACCCACCCAGGGTGGACTCCACCAGCTCCTGGCGGTTGGTGGCGAGGGTGAGTGCCCGTCGGACCCGGGGGTCCGAAAACAGCGGCCTGCGCCCGTTCCATGCCACATACTCCAGCTGTCGACTGGTGAACCGGTCCAGCCGGGCCCCACCGTCCACCAGCTGGTCCGCCTGATCCGTGGGGACGTCGATGTACACGTCCAGTCCTCCCGTGAGCAGCTCGGCGAGGAGGGTCGCCTGCTCGGGAATCACGCGGTGGACCAGTCTGTCGAGGAACGGACGCCCACCCAGCTCCTGAGGAAATGCCGGATTGGCCTCGAAGACCCATCGGTCCTGGGCTCGATGCTCCACGAACACGAAGGGACCGTTGCCCACGGGGCACCGGGAGCCGTAGGGGTGCGCCGCGATGTCCTCGGGAGGGACATCCCCCAGCAGGTGCTCCGGGAGGATCGGCAGGGCGCGCCACGGATCCAGGAGCTCCGCGTGGGGCCTCAGGTCGACGCTCACCGTGAAGTCGTCCACCACCCGCATGCCGTTCTCCCCCCTGCCGTAGAAGTCGAAGAAGGACGGGTTGGGGAAGTTCGTGTCCGGATCCGTGACCAACGCGTACGTGAAGGCCACGTCGTGGGCGTCGGTGCGCTCTCCGTCGTGCCAGTATACGTCGTCCCGCAGGTGAAAGGTGAGTCGTGTGGTGTCCTGGTCGATGTCCCACGACCGGGCCAGATAGGGCAGGGGAGTCAGGTCAGCGTCGTAGCGCACAAGGGTCATGAGATTCACGAACTGCTGGTACTGGAGGCTGAGGTAGTCGGAGGTGATCGCCGCGTTCATCCCCGAGATCAGCTCGGCGATGTTCCCCACGACCGCGGTGCCTCCGAACCGTTCATCCGCCGGCGTCGGATGACGCGAGAGAGCCTCGCCGATGAAGGCTGCCACGTTCGCCTGCGCCGTCTCACAGAACGCGAGGGCCCCGGGCTCGGCACGGGGAGCCTCATCCCCACCGCAGCCCCATGCCACCAGGACCAGCAGGATCGTCGACAGGGTTCTCATGGCCCCCTTCCTCAGCGACGCCAGGTCCAGGAATCGGTGGCGTACCGATCCGCTACCAGCTGCTCCGCCGCACAGATTTCCCGCGATTCGTACCCACCCTGCTTCCAGCATCCACCCAGCGCAACCCTCAGGCCCGCCGCCAGCTCCGTGGCCACATCGGCCCAGGCCACCCCTCCGGTGGACTCGTCGAGCGTGGCAGGCGGGTAGGGGTCGTCCAGGCCTCCCGCCATTCGCACCAGAGCCGACTGGTCACCTCGCAGGATGACGGATCCGTGCTGGAGGATCGCCCCTGCGACGCGTGCCTGGGAGCTGCCCACGAGCTTCCGACCCCCGAGGGTGACCTCTCCAATGGTCGGAGCCCGAAAGCACGGGCCCCCGTCAGGGGAGAGAACCGCCCCCTCCCGGGCGATCTCGGCCTGCGCGCCGAGCCTTCGAAGCCCTTCGACCAGGCCCTGGTTTACACGGAGGTACGTCGACCTCAGCCCACCGAGCGCCCGGATGGGCAGCACGGCGCAATACGTGACCTCTCGAGCGTGCAAAACCGCTCGCCCCCCCGTGGGGCGCCTCACGAAGGCGATCCCCTCCCGCTCGGCCCTCACCCGGTCGTAGCGACCCCGGGTGGGCTCGTTCCTCCCGAAGGAGATGGTGGGAGAGCTCCAGCGGTAGAAGCGAAGCACGCCCCCGTCAGGAAGAAGCAGCTGGGCCAACGCGTGGTCCAGGGCCATGTTGGCGGCCCCGGACCGAGGCTCGTCATCCACCACGAGTCGCCAGCTGAGATCGAGGTGAGGGGTCATCTCGGAGGCAGCGGTCGACTCGACGGCATCTTCAGAACTCGTAGCTCCCCCCGGGGGCGACGATCTCCACGTGGGCAGCGCTACCCACCGCCGCTCGGAAAGCCTCGGGATCCTGGGAGATGGGCGGGAACGTGTTGTAGTGGATGGGCACCACCGTCTTCGGCTCGATGAAGCCCACTGCGCGAACGGCATCGGCGGGGCCCATGGTGTAGTTGTCACCGATGGGGAGCAGAGCGAGGTCTACCTGTCCCTTCAACAGCTGCATGTCCATGAGCAGCGCGGTGTCCCCCGCATGATACACGCGCTTTCCCCCCTCGAGGTTGATGAGGAAGCCGGCAGGCGTGGTCGGATACCCCTCTCCCCCGGGCCCCTCGTTCTTCGCCCCGTGGGCGGCGGGCGTCATCTTGGCGTATCCGAAGGGGAAGGTGTAGCCGCCACCGATGCTCATGCCGTGGGTGTTGCCCACCCCGTGGGTGGCCAACCACGAGACCAGCTCATGCGACGAGATGACCAGGGCCCCCGTACGCTTGGCCAACGGGATGAGATCAGCCATGTGGTCCCCGTGGGCATGCGTTACCAGGATGAAGTCCGCCTCCACGTCGTCCACGGATGTACCGCAGGCCGGGTTTCCCTCAAAGAACGGGTCGATGACGATGGTCGCGCCACCGTCCGTGACGATGCTGCACGTGGAGTGGCCGTGATAGGTCAGCGTGGCCATGGGTCCTCCTGTCGGTGTTCTCGTTCATCGATGCGCTCGGAGACGGGCTCGTGACGCGGGTCTCCATGAAGGTATCCGCTATTCGACGGCGGCCTCCTCGTACATCTCGATGGGTGGACAGGCGCAGACCAGGTTCCGGTCACCATACGCGTTGTCCACGCGCCGCACGGGCGGCCAGAACTTGTGCGTCCGGGTCCACGGCGCCGGGTAGGCGGCCTGCGACCGGGGGTACGGGTGACTCCACTCGTCCGCGGTGACCATGGCCGCCGTGTGCGGCGCGTTCTTCAACGGGTTGTCTTTGGCGTCGGCGATGCCCATCTCCACCTGTTGGATCTCGGCCCGGATGGAGATGAGCGCGTCGCACATTCGATCCAGCTCCTCCTTGGGCTCGCTTTCGGTGGGCTCGATCATGAGCGTGCCGACCACCGGGAAGGACACGGTCGGAGCATGGAAGCCGTAGTCGATGAGTCGCTTGGCCACGTCCTCCTCGGTAATGCCCGTTTCCTTCTTCAGCGGCCGCAGGTCGATGATGAACTCGTGGGCCACCAGACCGTGCTCCCCCCGGTAGAGGACGTGGTAGTGCGGCTCGAGGCGTTTCGCCATGTAGTTGGCGTTGAGGACGGCCACCTCGGAGGCCCGTCGAACACCCTCGGACCCCAGCAGGGCGATGTAGGCCCAGGAGATGGGCAGGATGCCGGCGCTGCCCCAGGGCGCCGCCGAGACGGCCGTGATCGCCCTGTCGCCGCCCACCGGATGAACGGAGTGGCCAGGCAGGTACGGAGCCAGCTTCTCGTTCACACAGATCGGGCCCATGCCCGGGCCCCCGCCACCATGAGGAATGGCGAACGTCTTGTGGAGATTGATGTGGCACACATCGGCGCCGTAATCGCCGGGCCGGGCGAGCCCCACCTGGGCGTTCAGGTTGGCGCCGTCCAGGTACACGAGGCCACCGTTCTCGTGCACGATCTCGCATACACGCAGGATCCTCCGCTCGAACACCCCGTGGGTTGACGGATACGTGATCATCAGGGCGGCGAGTCGGTCGCGATGCTCCGTGGCCTTCGCCTGGAGGTCGGTGAGGTCGACCTTCCCGTTCTCGTCGCTCCGAACGACCACGACCTTCATCCCCGCCATGACGGCGCTCGCCGGATTCGTGCCGTGGGCCGAGGCGGGGATCAGGCACACGTCGCGGTGGCTCTGACCTCGGTTTTCGTGGTAGGCCCGGATGACCAGGAGGCCCGTGTACTCTCCCTGGGCTCCGGCGTTCGGCTGGAGCGAGCAGGCAGCAAGGCCCGTGATCTCCGTGAGCCACGCCTCGAGGTCCGAGAAGATCTCCTGGTACCCCATCGCCTGATCCACCGGCGCAAAGGGATGGAGGCCGGCGAACTCCGGCCAGGTGACCCCCTCCATCTCGGCGGTGGCGTTGAGCTTCATCGTGCACGACCCCAGGGGGATCATGCTGGTGTTCAGCGAAAGATCCTTCGACTCGAGGCGATGGAGGTACCGGAGCAGCTCCGTCTCGGAGCGGTACCGGTTGAAGACCTCGTGCTCGAGGTACGCCGATGTGCGGCGCACGGCTTCGGGTAGCTCGGGCGTTCCGGCGGCTTCCGCCAGCCCCCGGGCATCGAAGTCCGGCTTCGATCCCCCGTTGAACACCAGAAACAGATCGTCGAGGTCCTCGGGGAGAACGGCCTCGTCCAGGCTGATGCCCAGGGTTCCGTCCCCGAAAGGCCTGAGATTGATGCCGCGCTCCCGGGCAGCCTCCAGTATCGGCTCCGCTCCCACCACCGGCCGGACGCGAAGGGTGTCGAAGAACGTCTTGGTCACGACTTCCTGACCCAGCCGACGGAGCCCGGTCGCCAGAACCGCCGTCAGATCCCTCACGCGCCCAGCGATGGCGCGAATCCCCTCAGGACCGTGGTATACGGCGTAGGCTCCCGCCATGATGGCCAGAAGGACCTGGGCCGTGCAGATGTTGGACGTGGCTTTTTCACGACGAATGTGCTGCTCCCTCGTCTGCAGGGCCATGCGCAGGGCCGGCTGCCCGTCGGCGTCCACGGAGACTCCGATGATCCGTCCCGGCATCTTCCGCTTGAACCGGTCATGGGCCGCCATGAACGCCGCGTGCGGTCCTCCGAAGCCCATGGGCACGCCGAAGCGCTGGGTGTTTCCGACAGCAACGTCGGCTCCCCACTCCCCTGGAGGCGTGAGAAGGGCAAGTGATAGCAGGTCTGTGGCCGCCACGACCACGGCTCCCACGTCCTTGGCCCGACGGCAGACGCCCGAGTAGTCGAGAACCTGTCCGTCCGTCGCCGGATACTGGAGGAGCACCCCGAATACGCCGTCGTGCAGCTCGAAGTGCTCGTGGTCGGCCACGGCCACCTCGATCCCCAGCGGCCAGGCACGGGTCTTCACCACGTCGATGGTCTGCGGGTGGCAGAGCTCCGATACCAGGAAGACGTTGGCGTCCCCCTTGGCCTCCTGGTGGGCCAGGTGCATCGCCTCGGCTGCGGCCGTTCCCTCATCGAGCAACGAGGCGTTGGCGATGGGAAGTCCCGTGAGGTCGATGACCATGGTCTGGAAGTTCAGGAGGGCTTCCAGCCGACCCTGGGAGATCTCCGCCTGGTACGGCGTGTACTGCGTGTACCAGCCGGGGTTCTCCATGATGTTCCGAAGGATCACGCCGGGCACCAGGGTCTCGTGGTAGCCCTGCCCGATATAGGACCGGAACACCCTGTTCCGTGACGCGATGACACGGAGCTTATCGAGCAGCGCCGACTCGGGGAGGGCGGCAGGAAGGTCGAGATCGCCATCGTGGCGAATGGCGTCCGGAACGGCGTCGTTGATGAGGCTGTCGAGCGAGTCGTAGCCGACGTGCTCGAGCATCTCGGCGATATCCCCGGCATCCGGACCGAGGTGGCGCAGGACGAAGCCGGCCGGGAGATCTATGCGGGTTTGCATGATGGTCTCGCGCAGAAAGACGAAGGCCGCGCCACCGCGGGGTCGTGGCCCGGGGCGAAGGCGCGGCCCTGCCGTTGTGGCTCCAGAAATGTAGCTGTTTCTATTCTCCCACGTGCTCCGCGTAGCCGTCGGCGGTCATGAGCGACGTGACGTCGTCCGGATTGGCAACCTTCAGGCGTATCATCCACCCCGCACCGTAGGGATCGGAATTGACCAGGGACGGATCGTCGTCGAGCTCCACGTTCACCGCGACCACGTCGCCCTCCACCGGACAGTAGAGATCACTCACCGCCTTCACCGCCTCGATGGTGCCGAAGACGTCCATTCTGCCGAAGCTCGCGCCTACGTCCGGCAACTCCACGAACACGACGTCGCCCAACTCCCCCTGAGCGTAGTCTGTGATCCCGACGATGAAGACCCCCTCCTCGTTGGTGGCCTTGAGATACTCGTGCTCCTCCGTGTAGTGGAGGTCACCTGGCATATCGGACATGTGGTCTCTCCGGGGGAAAAGCTACCGCTTGGGAACCTGAGGATACGGGGTTTTGAGCGGGCGTCAACCCTCGTAATTTGGCTCTTCGAGCGCCTTCCCGTCCCCCCTTCGAGGACGGTCTCCGATGGACTTCGACTCTCGCCTCGACGCCCTGGTCCTGCCTCTCCGGGCAGACGTGGTTTCGGGCGCGGCAGTGGTGGCTCGCCTGGGTGCGGACGTCATGCGCTGGGCGGCCGAGCGCATCGAGGCGGAACACGTCGAAGACTTCCGGACCTCGCTGGCCATGGTGGGGATGAACGTGCTCGAGGCCCAGCCGGCGAGGGCGCCTCTGGTCGGCCTCGTCCGGGACATCCTCCAGGCCCTCGCCGACATCGACGACCTGGACTCGGCACGCCTCGCCGCCCGGAGGGCAGCCGATGAGTTCCGCGAGAGCCTCGAGTCGAAGGCCGAGCTGGTTGCGTCCCGAGCGGCGCCCCTGCTCCCGGCCGAAGGGGACATCCTCACCCTTTCTTCCTCGTCCACGGTTCGCAGCACGCTCCTCCATCGTGCCCACGAGCGGAGGGGTCGGGTCGTGGTCCTCGAGAGCCGCCCGATGCAGGAGGGCCAGCTCCTGGCATCCGCCCTGGCCCAGGAGTCCATCCCTGTCCTGTTCGCGGTGGACGCGGCGGTGGCGACCCTCGTGCCGGACTGCACCCTCGTACTCCTGGGCGCCGACTCGGTGGGTGACCTCGGTGTCGTCAACAAGCTCGGGAGCCTCGCGGCGGCTCACGCCGCAGACCGAGCCGGAGTACCCGTGGTGGTGGTGACCGACGAAACCAAGATCCTCCCTCCGGGCTTTGCACAGGCTGTGACTGACGACCGACCGGCAGAGGAGGTCTGGCGGGGCTGTGGAGGAGTGAAGATCTGGAACCGGTATTTCGAGGTCGTGCCTCTGGACCTGGTCACGGTCGTGGTCACGGAGACCGGGGCCCTCACGCCCGACGAGCTGGCACGCCACAGAAGCCGGATCTCCGTCCCGGAAGTGCTGAGGGCCTGGGCGCACCGGAGACCACCGTCGACCCCCCGCCCGGACTCCTAGCGTTGTAGATTCTTCCGGGGCGCCGCCTGGCCCGTCGGGTGGCCCTCCCCACTGAATACCTCGAGCATGCACGAACCTGGAGCAGGCGCCCCCATGTCCAACCTCCTGACGCAGACCCGACCCGCCCTCACGACGCTCACGGAAGAGGAGCGGATGTTCCAGGAGGCAGTCCGGGACTTCGCCGCCGCCGAGGTCGCCCCCAGGACCATGGAGATGGACGAGGCACAAGAGTTGGACTCGGGGATCATATCGCAGCTGTTCGATTTGGGTGTCATGGGGATCGAGATCCCCGAGACGTTCGGGGGGACCGGCGCGAACTTCTTCACGTCCGTGCTCGTCGTGGAGGAGCTCTCCAAAGTGGACCCGTCCGTCGGCGTCCTGGTCGACGTTCAGAACACGCTGGTGATCAACGCCATCCTGCGCTGGGCCAGCGATAATGTGAGGGACCGGTACTTCCCCCGTCTCGCCACCGATACCGTGGGTGCCTACGCCCTCTCGGAAGCAGGCAGCGGTTCGGACGCCTTCGCGTTGGCGTGCAGGGCCACTCAGGATGGCGATGATTGGGTCCTTCAGGGGCAGAAGCTCTGGATCACAAACGGCAGTGACGCGGGGATCTTCATCGTCTTCGCCACTGTGGATCCTGAGGCCGGCTATCGCGGCATCACCGCGTTCATCGTCGAACGTGACTTCGAGGGCTTCGGCGTCGGCAAGAAGGAGGACAAGCTCGGCATCCGAGCCTCTTCCACCACCGAGCTCGTGCTCGACGGGGTGAGGGTACCGACCGAGAATGTTCTCGGTGAAGTGGGCAAGGGGTACAAGGTAGCCATCGAAACGCTGAACGAAGGGCGCATCGGGATCGGGGCCCAGATGCTCGGATTGGCACAGGGTGCCCTGGACCATTCGGTGCGGTACGTACAGGAGCGGGAGCAATTCGGCCGACCCATCGGCTCGTTTCAGGGGGTTCAGTTCCAACTCGCCGAGATGGCCACCGAGATCGAAGCGGCGAGGCTGCTCGTGTACAACGCTGCCCGCCTCAAGGACTCCGGTGAGCCCTTCCTCCGCCAGGCCGCCATGGCCAAGCTCTTCGCCTCCGAGATGGCCCAGCGTGTCGCGTCGACCTGTATCGACCTGTTCGGTGGGTACGGCTTCACCAAGGAATACCCGGTCGAGAAGCTCTATCGGGACGCCAAGATCGGTACCATCTACGAGGGCACCTCGAACATGCAGAAGCAAACCATCGCCAAGATGCTGCTGAAGTGACCATCCCCCGACCTTCCCCACTCCCGCGAGCAAGCCAGTGACGAGTCAGACCCCCTCCCTCGCCCTCATCACGTTCGGGTTCACCGAGATCCTCCTCATCCTGGGGGTCTTGATGCTGCTTTTCGGAGCCAAGAAGCTGCCCATGCTGGCGCGGGGTCTGGGGAAGGGCATCCGGAACTTCAAGGGCGAGCTCCGGGCACCCGACGAGGATCGGGACGAGGACGCCTGACCGAGGACAGCCCCCGTGGCCTTCGACCCGCTCCGCCGGGTGGTGATCGTCCTGGACCACCCCAAGGACGTGGTGAACATCTCCGGTGTCATCCGGGTGATGATGAACTTCGGGTTCCCCGCCCTCCGTCTGGTGAACCCTGACGACTTCGACACCTACCGGGTCGAGGGGATTGCCCACCGGAGCGGTCCCCTCGTCGAGGCCACGACCCTTCATGAAAGCCTCCGCGGGGCAGTGGCCGACTGCTCCTTCGTGGTGGGCACGACCGCTCGGGCCAGGACCGCCGGCCGCAACTACACCCGCCCTCGCGAGGTCGCCTCGGCCGTG
Source organism: Gemmatimonadota bacterium (assembly GCA_037387345.1). Classification (GTDB taxonomy): domain Bacteria; phylum Gemmatimonadota; class Gemmatimonadetes; order Longimicrobiales; family Gaopeijiaceae; genus SZUA-318. Next base: position 637 of record JARRLD010000070.1, on the reverse strand, counting down.
GTGGAGCGTGCCGCCGCCGGCAAGGTCGCCATCGTCTTCGGACGCGAGGATCGTGGACTTGCCAACGAGGACCTGGACCTGTGTCATGTGGTGGCCATTGTCCCCACCGAACCGGAGTACTCTTCGCTGAACCTGGCCCAGGCGTGCCTGGTCTTGGCCTACGAGACCTTCATGGCCGCCGACGCGGGGGAGGCGGCCGAGGATCTGCCCCGGGGTCGTCGTGCCACCCGGCGTCCCACCCGGGAGGAGCTGGAGCAGACCTTCGAGGCGCTGGAGGCCGGCCTCGGGCGCATCGAGTTCTTCAAGGCCAGGAAGCCATCCGCGGTGATGAGGACGCTGCGAACCATCATCACGCGGGGAGAGCCGGACCTGCGGGAAGCTCGCCTGCTCGCCGCAGTGGGGTACGAGATCGGGCACTACCTGGACCGGAAGGCCTCCGAGGCATCCGACCGGGATCCGGCTGGTTGAGCGCGACGGGGGCGTGCGTCGTCGATCCGAATCCGGCGGTTCATTGATGCGTGAGCGTTGTTGTGAGGGGATTTGCCCGTCTCTATCTTGGGGCTCCCCCGAACAGGAGAGCTCACCACCTGGGGGGGTCGTAGCCGGAAGAAGAGTGATCCATGTCTGATCAAGAAAA
>JARRLD010000069.1:0-20129 GCA_037387345.1 Gemmatimonadota bacterium | reverse complement strand
GGGGACGTGCAGGTGAAGGGCTATCCCATCCGCCTGGCGCTGGATGTCATGATGGTCTTCACGGCGAACCCCGAGGACTACACGGCCAGGGGAAAGATCATCACGCCCCTGAAGGACCGGATCGGTGCCGAGATCCGCACACATTATCCGGAGCATGTGGAGGTGGGAATGGGGATCACCCGCCAGGAGGCATGGCTCGCGCGCGGAGGACAGGACAGCACGATCCCCGACTTCGTGGCGGAGACGGTGGAGCTCATCGCCTTCCTTGCCCGGGAGGACAAGCGCGTCGATCATCGCTCCGGCGTGAGCCAGCGCATGCCCATCACCGTCATGGAGACCATCGTGTCCAATGCGGAGCGCCGCGCTCTGCGCCACGGGGAGGACATGGCGGTGCCGCGGATCGCGGACATCTACGCCGCCCTGCCGGCCATCACGGGGAAGATGGAGCTCGAGTACGAAGGGGAGCTGCACGGCCACGACAAGATCGCACGGGAGCTGATCCAGGCATCTGCCTCGCGGTGCTTCGACGGCCGTGCCGGCGGAGCCGACGTGGATGATATCGTCGAATACTTCGAGACCGGGGGTGCCATTCAAGTGGGCGAGGACGCCGCGGCCACCGCGTGCGTCCGAGGCTTCGAGACGGTGCCGGGGTTGCTGGAGCTCGTCGAATCGCTGGGGCTGGCGCCGAAGGCGGCGGAGGACGGGATCCGGGCGGCCGCCTGTGAGCTGGTCCTGGAGGCGCTCGTGGCGCAGAAGCGCATAAGCAGAAGCAGCGGCGGCTACGCCCGGGCGCGACATGAAGGGCCCCCTCAGGGCCCCGGATACCAGGGTTTCGATCCCATGGGAGGGCTGAACCTGGGCTAGGAAGCCTCTGCACGAGTGGCGCCCTTCGGGCAGTCGCCCGACCTTGGGGCCATGACGACCCGTCGAGCCTACGATCGACCCTGGATCCTGGCCCTCCTCTGGGCGGTGGCGGTCCTCGTCGTGGCCATCCTGGTCCGAAGGTTCTGGATTCCCCTGGATGACGGCACGCTGGCCCAGTCGGCCGAGCGGGTCCTGGGCGGCGAGCTTCCTCACCGGGACTTCGGCGATCCGTATACGGGCCTGAACGCGCTCATCGGGGCCGTCGCGTTCGATCTCCTCGGGATCAGTCTGCTCTCGCTCAGGATCCCCCTCGTGGTGGGCTTCTCGCTCTGGCTGCCCGCCGTCTGGCTGGTGGCGCGTCGGTTCGCCGATCCCGACGTGTCCGTCGTGGTCACGGCCCTGGCCGCCTTGCTCTCCGTGCTGACGTACCCTGCGGCCATGCCCACCTGGTTCGGCCTCTTCACCGTCACCTGGGGGCTCGTGGCCCTGCTGGCCTACGTGGACCGTGCCAGCCGCCGCTGGCTCCTGGCGGTCGGGGCGGCCGCGGGGGTCGCGGTGCTCTTCAAGGTGGTGGGATTGTACTTCCTTGCTGCGGCATTCGTCACCGTCGCGTGGGCCCGAGCGGACGGCAGCCGTCACTACCGGACCGTGACGGTGGCCGGCGTCGGGCTGTTTCTTCTCCTGCTGGGCAGAATGGTGCTCCCCCGCACGAACGAAACCGGCCTGGTCCATTTCTTCGTGCCGGGCCTCTGCCTCGGGGTCGCCCTCACGGTGCAGGCCTGGCGAGGCCGGCCGGGGCCCGGGCGAGGGCTCGGGCCCCTGTTGTCGGACGGCGCCATCCTGTCGGTGGGAGCCCTGGCCCCCGTCCTGGTGTTCCTCGTCCCCTACATGGCCAGCGCTTCCGTGGGCGCCTGGACGGAGGGGGTCTTCTTCCTGCCCGAGCGCCGCTTCGGGGCGGCGTCCAGCGGACCGGCAGCCCTCTGGACCGCGTCCACGGGCATGGCGGCCGTAGCCCTCATGGTCCTGGGAACGAGGGTCACGGGGGCCATGGCTCGGCGCGGCGCCATCGCCCTGGGGGCGCTGCTCACGGCGGGGCTGGCCCTGGACGACTATCTGGACGGCGCCGCGCTCACGGTCTTCTGGTACTCGGCACGCACGTGGATTCCCGTGCTGACGGCGGTGGCAGCCTGGCAGTGGCTGACGCGGCGGCCGGAGCCCGGGGAGGGCTCACGGGAGAGCCAGGCGTCCGTGGCCGTGGTGTCCACCGCCGCCCTCTGGTCCCTCGTCCAGTTTCCCTACTCCTCGCCCGCGTACTTCTTCTACGCCGCTCCACTGGGGGTCCTGGCGACCATGGCCTTGTTGCACGCCGCGGGACGGCGTCGTCCGGGACCGGTGGCGGGGGTACTCGCGGCCCTGTACACCTTCCTGGGAGCCGGATACGTGGCCGGCGTCGCAGCCAGCAGCACGACGCCACTGGCGCTGGAGCGCGGCGGAATCCGGGTGTCGGAGGCCGACGCGGAGCAGTACGCGCGGATGACCGAGGTCGTTCGTACGCACGGCCGGGGCGGAGACATCTGGGCCGGACCCGACGCGCCGGAGGTGTATTTTCTCTCCGGCAAGCCGAACCGCACCCCCGTCATCTACGAATTCCTCACGCCCTCCTCGCCCACACCCGAGGAGCTCGTACGGTTTCTCGACACGCGGACCGTCGTGGTCATCAACTCGAGGCCCCTCTTCTCGGCCCCGCTCTCGGACGACGTGCAGGCGCGCCTGACCCGGGCATTCCCCGAAGAGGAGGCCATCGGTCCCTACATTGTGAGGTGGAGGTCCCCATGAGGAAGCCGTGGGCCCGACTCCTGGAGATCCCCTGGGTATACCACCTGTGGCAGGCCCCCTTTGCCGAAGCGAAGCTCGCGCCCCTCAGAGCGCACAACGACGTTTCGGCCGCGCGGCGCGTCCTCGACGTGGCCTGCGGTCCTGGCACCAACGCTCCCCATTTTCGTCACTGCGACTACCTGGGCCTGGACATCAACCCCGACTACGTCGCCCGGGCAGCGGACCAGTACGGCATGCGCTTCGAGGTGGCCGACGTGACACAATACCGCCTCAGCGGCGAGCCGTTCGACCTCATCCTGGTCAACAGCTTCTTCCACCATGTGGATGACGCAGATACGGACCGCATCCTCGCTCATCTGGCGACCCTGCTCTCCGACGGCGGTGCCATCCACGTTCTCGATCTGGTTCTGCCCGAACGGATCTCTCCGGCCCGGATGCTGGCGCGCTTGGATCGGGGGGACCATCCTCGTCCGGTGCTGGAGTGGAAGCGACTCTTCTGCCCCGCTCTTCAACGAAGAGCAGGCCCTTCCCGAGCTCGTTCGGCGGGTTCTGGCCGTCCTCGACTCCGTGCCGGGTGGCCCGCACCAGCTCGTGCTCGTGGATGACGGAAGCACGGATCGGACCCGCGAGATGATGGAGGCGGCCGCGCGGGCGGACCCCCGGATCGTATCGATCTCCTTGTCCCGGAACTTCGGCCACCAGAGGGCGCTGTCGGCGGCTCTCGATCACGCCTCGGGTGAGGTGGTGGTACTGCTGGACGGGGATCTCCAGGATCCGCCGGAGGAGATTCCGCGCTTCCTCCAGGCGTACCGAGAGGGCTACGACGTGGTCTACGCCCGCCGTGAGCGTCGGAAGGAGCCTGTGTGGCTGAGAGTCTGCTACTGGGCCTACTACCGCCTGCTGGCCTGGATGGCCCGGCCCACGCTGCCTCTCGACGCAGGCGACTTCTCCCTCATGTCGGCACGTGTGGTCCAGGAGATCCGCCGAGCACCCGAGCGACAGCGGTATCTGCGCGGCTTGCGCGCCTGGGCGGGCTTTCGCCAGCTCGCGCTCCCGGTCGAACGGGCCGGGCGTCACACCGGGGATTCGAAATACTCTCTGGGCCGACTGATCCAGCTCGGCCTCGACGGCATCTTCTCCTTCTCCATCTTCCCCATTCGAGCCATGTCCGTCCTGGGCGCGACAGCCGTCTTCGTCACGGTGCTCTTCGCGCTCTACGCCCTGTACGCCAGGATCGTCCTGGATCGTTCACCCCAGGGCTTCACCGCCCTCCTGCTGGTGGTGACCTTCGTGTCCGGCGTCCTCCTCTTCTTCCTGGGAATCATCGGAGAGTACGTGGGACGCATCTACGAGGAGGTGAAGGGTCGCCCCATCTACATCGTGGAGCGGGTGGTCCGCTTCGATCGCGAAGGGGAGTGAGATCCGGGTGGACGCAGACTACGGACGACACTACCGCGTTCTGTACGAGCGGCACTGGTGGTGGCGGGCGCGTGAGGCCGTTGTCCTTCGGGCATTGGAGCGTCTCCGGCCCGAGGGCGGGTGGCGCAGCGCGCTGGACGTCGGCTGCGGAGATGGACTGCTCCTGGACGCTCTGGAGGCATACGCTTCCTCGGTGGAAGGACTCGAGCCCGACCGGAACCTCGTGTCCGAGGCCCGAGCCAAGCGCATCCACGTGCGATCCTTCGATGCCACGTTCCGCCCGGGTCGGACCTACGATCTCGTGCTCTTCCTGGACGTCCTGGAGCACATCGAGCGTGTCGAGCCTGCGATCTTCCACGCCAGGACGCTCCTCGATCCGGGGGGCGTCCTGGTAGTCACCGTGCCCGCCTATCGGCACCTGTGGACGACCCACGACGACCTGAACCACCACGTGACCCGCTACACCCGGCGTCGACTCCTCGAGCTGCTGTCCGAGGGCTTCGAGGTGGAGGAGGCCCGATATTTCTTTCGGTGGGTGTACCCGGCCAAGGTCGCGCAGCGACTCGTCGAGGGCATCCGACGGCCCGAGCCGGCACCACCTGAAGTGCCGCCGGCCCCGGTGAACGCCGCTCTCTACCTGCTCTCGCGCGTGGAAGAGACCCTGCTGCGGAAGGCTCCGCTTCCGTTCGGGACGTCCGTGTTGGCCGTCGCCCGCAGGCTACCCGACGGCGGCGCGACCTCTACTTTCCCCCATCCACCGACAACACCTGGCCCGTGATCCACCCCGCGAAGTCGGAGGCCAGGAACAGGACGGCGTGGGCGATGTCGGCGGGCGTGCCCAGTCGGCGTAGCGCGATCCTCTCCACGAGGGCCTGCTGCCCCTCGGGACCGTAGGAGTCCCACTGCCGTTCCGTCGTCGGGTTGGAGCGCACGAACCCAGGCGCCACGTTGTTGACCGTGATCCCGAAGGGACCGAGCTCGTGGGCCAGCTGCCGGGTGAGCCCGATCTGACCGGCCTTCGCCGACGCATAGGCCTGGATCCCGGTGAGGCTCACCCCGAGACCTGCACCGCTCGAGATGTTGACGATGCGGCCGTATCCCGCCCGCTTCATGACGGGCGCCACGGCTTGCGCACACCAGAATGTCCCGGTGAGGTTCACGGCGACGATCCCGTGCCAGTCCGCCGGCGGCACGTCCTCGAGGGGGCGGCCCACCTGACCGAGCACCCCACCGGCATTGTTCACCAGGATGTCGATGCGGCCTGCGCTCTCCGCCGCCTCACGGACCCAGGCCCCGACGCTGTCCCGGTTGGTCACGTCCACCCGGCTCACGGCACACGCCTCGCCCACCGTGTCGGCCGTTTCGGCGAGTCCGTGCGCGTCCAGATCGCACGCGAACACCCGGGCGCCCCGATGCGCAAAGGCCCCTGCGATGGCCCGACCGAAGCCGTGCGCCGCTCCGGTCACCAATGCCGTGCGGCCGTCGAAGCTGATGTTCACCGGTTACCAGCCTTGGGTGAGGAGGGCGGCCGTCTCCTCCACCGCCACGGCCCATACCGCGAGAAGCTCCTCGTCCGGGCGCTCATAGTACCCTCCGAACGATCCGTCGCCGATCCGCTTTCTGAACGCTTCAGGGGAAAGCTCGTCTCTTCCCGACAGGTCCACGGGGGACTTCGGGTCGGAAGGTGGCTCCACACCCTCGATCCGCGTCCACGGAAACCCCTCCATCCAGGACGCGTGGGACGCATCCTCATCGATGGCGCGCACAGCTGCCATCGTCCTGGGAGCCCTCCACCAATCGTGCCACCGGAGGTCGACGTCGCTCCGGGCCTGTGCCCAGGACTCGACGGTGGGCCGGCTCACGGCGTTCCCCCCGTGGCCGTTCACGACCAGGATCCTGCGAAATCCAGGTCGGTACAGGCTGTCGAGGATGTCCGTGAGGAGGGCCGCATGGGTGTCTTCCTTCAGCGTCACGGTTCCCGGATAACCCATGAAGTACGGAGCCAGTCCGTACGGGACCACCGGGAAGACTGGAACCCCCAGGGGTCGGGCGGCGTCCACGGCGACCCGCTCCGCCAGGATGGCGTCCACGGCCAGGCTGAGGTACGCGTGCTGCTCCGTGCTCCCCAGCGGGAGAACGCAGCGGTCATCCTGGTCCAGGCAGGCCTCGACCTGCATCCAGGTCATGTCGGCAACGCGCATGCCTTCCTCTGATCATCCGATCGACGTCAGCATCACCTCCGCAGCTCGGGCAATCTTCTGTTGTGCCACCGGAAGCGCCACCTCCGACGGTGCCCCGAGCCTGATCCACCTCCCCTCGGCTGACGTGCCAGCCTCCACCCTCAGCACGACCGGGTGATAGGTCGCCTCCAGGTGTGTGAAGCGGTGCGTGAGTGCCTCGAGAGGTCTGGGCACCGAGGAGGCGAGCTCGATTCCGGCGTCGGTGGCCGCCCGTCGGGCGACCGCTACCGGGTCGTCACCATCCTCGATCGCGCGGTCGGGGAACGCCCACATTCCGCCGAGAAGGCCTTCCTCCGGACGTCGGCGCACCAGGGCCCGGCATCTGGAATCCACCACGACGGCGCATGCAAGGCTGCGTCGCCGGACCGATCGGCTGGGCGCCCTTCGGGGGCGTTCCTCGACGGTTCCCCTGGCTTTCGCCTCGCACAGGCCCTCCAGCGGGCACGCGTCGCAGTCCGGACGCCGAGGAGAACAGACCGTGGCCCCGAGGTCCATGAGGGCCTGGTTGAAGTCACCGGGACGGATCCGGTCCACCAGGGCCTGCGCGACGCTTCGACTCCACGCCGGCGTGGGCTCGGGTTCGTCGAACAGTCTCGCCAGAATCCGCCGCACGTTGCCGTCCACCGCGGGAACCGCCTCTCCGAACGCGATGCTGGCCACGGCGCCCGCCGTGTACTCGCCGACCCCCGGCAGATCGCGCAGCTGCCGGTACGCGCCGGGAACTTCCCCATTGCTCTTCTCCAGGATCAGACAAGCGGCGCGATGGAGGAAGCGAGCCCTCCGATAGTACCCCAGGCCCTGCCAGGCCAGGAGCACGTCGTCGAGGGACGCCTCGGCCAGCGCTCGCACGGTGGGGAACCGCTCCAGCCATCGCTTGTAGTACGGTATCACCGTCTCCACCCGGGTCTGCTGGAGCATGACCTCCGAGACCAGAGTCCGGTAGGGGTCCGACTGCCCCCGCCAGGGCAGCCGCCTCCTGGTGGCGTCATAGTGACCGAGAAGCGCCTTCCTCAGCCGGGACGCTTCCCGGGGCGTGACGACGCTTCGTGGAGACGAGAATCCGGATCGACTCATGGCGGCAAGGTACCCTGACCCGTAGTCTTCCGCTCCATGCGCTTCACGACCTACACCAAGTACAAGGGCCGGTGGTTGGACGCCTTGAACCTCGAGGCCCTGATGGAGCACCTGTCCGACTTCCTCATGGACGGAGGGTTCGCTGGCGGACCCCATTACCATCCGTACTGGGGGTGGTCGGGCCTGGACGAAGTCGACTCGACCGAGGGGCTGAAGCAGGCACTCCTCAAGGCGCTCCTCGAAAGCGGCCAGCTCACGCCTGAGATGTTGGAGGAGCTGCGCGGCGAGGGCGAGGGCGATGAGGGCGTCCAGCGGCAGATCGCCGAGCTGCTCGACGAGCTGATCCAGCAGATGGTGGACGAGGGCTACATCACGCTCGAGGGCGGTAGCCCCGCCGCTCCGGGCGCCACCTACGACGTCACGGGGCAGGGGCAGATCGACGAAGCCCGGGAGGCCGCCCGGCAGGTGCAGTTCAATCTCACCCAGAAGGGGATGGACTTCCTGGGCTACCGGGCCTTGAAGGGCCTCCTCGGCGCCCTGGGCAAAGCGGACTTCGGATCGCACGACACCCCGCACCTCGCCACCGGTGTCGAGGCGGAAGCGGCCTCCAAGCCGTACGAGTTCGGAGACACGCTGAACCTGGATATCCCGGCAACGCTGAAGAACGCCATCGAGCGCGAGGGCCCCGCCGTACCCCTCCAGCTGGAATACGGCGACCTCATGGTCCATCAGGCGGAGTACCGCTCCTCCTGCGCCACGGTGCTCATGCTGGACGTGAGCCATTCCATGGTCCTCTACGGCGAGGACCGGTTCGCCCCGGCCAAGCGTGTGGCCCTGGCGCTGTCCCATCTCATCCGCACGCAGTTCCCCGGCGACTCGCTGCACGTGGTCACCTTCGGCGACCGTGCCCAGGAGATCCCCCTTTCGCAGCTGGGGAAGGCCCAGGTCGGACCCTTCCACACCAACACCGCGGAAGGGCTGGAGATGGCCCGTCGGATCCTCGCCTCCCAGAAGAAGGACATGCGGCAGATCATCATGATCACCGACGGGAAGCCGAGCGCGGTGACCCTTCCCGACGGCCGGGTCTACACCAACTCGGGAGGCCTCGACGCGCGGATCCTCCGGCGGACCTTCCAGGAGGTCGCGGCCTGTCGCAAGGCCGGGATCCTCATCAACACGTTCATGCTGGCGAGGGATCCCTATCTGGTACAGTTCGTCCAGAAGGTCGCGGAGATCGCCCGCGGCAAGGCGTACTTCACCAGCACGATGACGCTGGGGCAATACATCATGATGGACTTCATGAAGGGCAAGAAGCGGAGAGTGCGATAGACATGGGTCTTCCCTGCACGTCCTGCCGCGGCTCGGCCCTGAGCCGTGCGCTTCTGCTCTGTTGCGCCCTCGCGGGGGGGTCGTGTGCCCCGGGTGACCAGACCCTCCCCGCCGAGATGCAGCAGCCGGCTCTCCCGGAGGGCTTTCTCATACGTTTGGACAGTGACAGGGGCGACGTTGCGGAGTTCCGGCTCAGTCAGGAAACCGGCGGCATCGACATTCTCACGGGCCCGGCCGGCATTGCCTGGCAGCCTGGAGACACGGTGACCAGAGGAGGTTTTCGGGCGCAGGCGACGTTCGTCCAATACGCGGCTCCCGTCGGCTATCGTGAAGCCTATGGCATCTTCGTCGGCGGGTCGGACCTGCAGGGCCCGGATCAGGAGTACGTCTATCTCCTGATCCGACCGACAGGCGATTACCTCGTGAAGCGCCGGCTGGGTGAGACCACGCAGGTTCTGGTGGATTGGACACCTCACGACGCGGTGGACCGGGTCGTGGCCGAGGGAGACGAGCCCAGAAACACCCTCGCCATCGAGGTCTTCGGCGGCGACGTCGGGTTTTTCGTGAACGGAACCGAGGTACACCGCATGTCGGCTGCCGAGGCCCGTCCGTACGGAGTCGCTGGCGTCCGAGCGAATCACCGCTTGGACATCCTCGTTCAGGATTGGTCGCTGGAGCCGACCCCTCCGGTGACAAGGGACGCGGAGGATCAGGAGGCTGCAGGGCTACCTTCCAACGCCGTCTGAGGCAGCAAGGGGAGCGCCCGGGTACGGGCCATCACCTCTAGATACGCGGCCTCGGCAATGAGCCCAACGACGGCCAGCGTCACACCGAGGCGCGCCCCGTTGTCTCCCATGATCCCCAGCAGGATCGGCGCGGCTGCGAGCACCACCACGAGCCTCAGGACGGCTCCGCGACCCACCAGGCCAGTGGACCCCACCCTGACGAAGAGGCCCTGATAGTACTGCCGGTGGCCGTAGAGAGCCGGGTACAGCGCCGCCACGGGAAAGGCGAGCCCCGCCGGCTCCAGCAGAGAGGGATCCAGGCGAAATCCGGTCCACAGGATGAACTCGCGGATGGAGGGTAGCGCGAGAATCAAGAGGAGAGCGGTCACGCTCAGCGCCAGGGTGCCGGCGAATCCTTTCACCCGCCGGTGTGCCTCTCTGCAGTCCACCAGGGCCAGAGACGCGTGCTGAAGCTGGCCCACCGGTGCGGTAAGGAACCACGCCACCGCCTCGACGACCGTGAACGCCGCCAGGGAGCAGTCGGGCTCCGGGGTGCGCGCCAGGACCGAGTTGATGACCAGGGGGGTGCTCCACCACAGGAGCACATTCAGCATGAGAGGGCCGGAGAACCACAGCAGCCGATCCTCCCCCGGGGTCTCTTCTGCCCCTCGCTCGGGCGCCTCCGGCGTCGGGGCGGGGGCGATGGCCACCACGCCGGCCTCGAACAGGAGCCCGACGGTGAATGCGACGCCTCCCAACCAGGCCCCACCCCCCGCCGCCGTCAGGGCGAAGGCCACCGCCGCCAGCACCACGGTGCGGAGTGCCGTGGCTGACGCGATCGGGCTGGTTCGGTGTCCCGCCACCAGGCGTCCCTGATGCAGCGCCCGGACCCCGGTGAGAAGCGGCACTGGCCACAGGAACATCATGGCCTCCAGCGCCTCGTCCAGAATCACGTCCTTCACGCCCACCACCGTCTCGAAGATCCAGACTCCCAGGGGCGTGAACGCGACGGCCGCAGCCAGCGCCGAGAGCGCCAGGCCCGAAGCGAGGGCGAACCGGCGCACAGGCGCCAGGTCTCCGGCATCGAGAAGTCGCGCGGCGGCCACCTGCTGGAATACCAGCATGGGCGCATAGAGCACGCCCGTGAGGGCGAAGGCGACGCCGTAGCCCGCCAGCGCCACCGCGGGGTCGGTGGTGCGTGCCAGCGCTGCTGCCAGAAGCGGGTTGGTGGCGGTGAGCAGGAGGCTCGTGGCCGCCAGAGGAAGGTAGAATCGCGCGAAGGGCGCCGGTGCCGCGGCCGGGGAGGTGCTCATCTCACGAGCTGCCGCGCAGGAGGACACGCGGCCCCCTCGGGCCGCCCTCGACTCCTGGGGTCGACGCGTGACGCCCCACCGCGACGGTGATCGAGCACGCCGCACGGGATGGGGGAGCGGGCAAAGCAGAGGAGGCGTCGATCAGGGCAGGACTCCGTCTTGTGAGGGAGCCCCATTCCTGGGCTGAGGGAGAGCTCCTCGCAAGCTCTGGCATGGGTTACCGTCCGGCCGATACCCGGACGGCCCGCGTCCATCAGCCCTGGCGGGTATCCGTATCGCCGTCCGCCGGGGGCGCTTCGTGAAGCTCTCGCGCCCGCTTCCGCAACCAGACCCCCGCACCTCCCACCAGGCTCAAGGGAAAGAGCGTGAGGAATACCGTGGTGGCCAGGAAGGCAAACCGGTTCTCCGCCCGGGGGTCGAAGCACACCGCGCAGGCGTACGCCGTGTCCGGAAGGGCCAGCAGCACAGCCAGCGCCAGCGCGGGAATCCACGGCCTCAGCTTCACAGATACACCCTCAGATAGAGCACGGGCCAAACGAGCACGACAAAGTACCACAGCACCTGAACCGTCGCGAACTGGGCCGGAGTGAGTCGGCCCGCCCTCAGCCGGAACCACGCCCACGCGAGGCAGAGAATGGCTGCGACGGCATGAAGGGCGTGGGTGCCCACGATGAGATAGAAGAAGCCGCCGTACGAGCTGGACTGAAGCGTGAGCCCCTCGCCGATCAACGCCACCCATTCCACGCCCTGGAAGACGACGAAGAAGGTCCCCAGGAGCACGGACACCAGGAGAGGCCCCAGAGCCCGGGACGCACGCTTCCGGTAGGCCAGCTGCGCGAAGATCAACACGATGCCACTGACGAGGAGCGCAGCGGTGTTGAGCGCTGTCTCCTCCACGGGCAGCCGAGGCTGACCGAACGGAGGCCACATCTGCCCCGCGGCTCCGGACTTCACGATGGTGTGGGCCGAGATCAACCCGGCGAAGAGCATGGCCTCGGTGAAGATGAAGAGCAGCATGCCCATCACCCCGTCGGGCAGCAGCTTGACGGTTGGGCGGGGCTCCGGACGCCCGTCGTGGGGCAGCACGGCGGAGGACGATTCCATCATCGTCGACTCAGCTGCCGGCGAAGCTCTTGATGTGGGCCAAGAGGGCCTCCGCCTCGGCCTGGTCGAAAAGGGCGCCCCAGGCGGGCATGAGGGGCGACCTGCCCACCGACGCGCCACCTTCCCGGATCGCCTTGAGGAGCTCCTCGTCGGACCGATCGGCCCAGAAGGTCGCGTCCTGGAAGTTGGCCGGCTTGGGATCGAGGGCCGCCGCTCCGGGTCCGTCGCCGTCACCGGTAGCTCCGTGGCAGGTCGAACACACCGCCTGGTATTGGGACGCGGCGTCGAACTCCCGGGCCACAGCCGTCACCTCGCTCTGGGCATCTTCCTCGGTCGCCTCCTCCTGGGGGTGCTCCTCCGCCGCGGCCAGGGCCGACTCGCCCTCTTCGCCGTGACCACCACCCACGCCGCGCTCCACGGCATCCAGGGCGGCCACATTCACCCAGCCCCGTCCCTCGTGCTTCATGACGTCCGGTGCCACACCGGCAAACAGGAGCGCCATCAGGACCAGAGAGGTGGTGAGCATCCACTTCATGATGCTCTTCTCCCAGCGCAGGTGCATGAAGTTCTGGATCACCAGGTTGGCCTTCACCAGGGCGATTCCGAACGCCGTGATGAGGGTCACCCACAGGATGCCCACGAACGGACCTGCAACACTCACGACCAGGAGGGCGACGAGCGTGAGATAGATCTTCTTGTAGTTGGGATGATGATGTTCAGCCATGTGTAGACCGCTATTTCGCGATGTAGAGAAGCGGGAAGAGGAAGATCCAGACAACGTCGACGAAGTGCCAGTAGATGCCGATGAGCTCCACCCTGTGCAGCTCCCGACCCTTGGCCGCCGCCGCCGCGATGAACGCCATGATGACGGCACCGGCGATGACGTGGGCCGCGTGGAGCCCGGCCGCAGTGTAGTAGAACGACCAGAATCCGTTGGCGGTGATGGTGTACCCGTGGCGGATCTCCGCGGTCCACTCGAACGCCTTGACGATGAGAAAGACGCATGCCCCGCCGATGGTGAACACGAGATACTTCGCCGCGAGCTTTCCGTCTCCGTTCTCGGCGGCCTGATGGGCCAGGACAGCGGTGAAGCTCGACGAGAGGAGAACGAACGTGTTGAAGGCGCCGATCCAGGTATTGGTCACCGCCGCGGCGTCGGCCCATTCGGGGTGACCGAGACGGAACATGAGATAGGAGGCCAGGAGTCCGCCGAAGATGACGACTTCGGAAGCCAGGACCCACCAGACGGCCAGGCGGCCCGTGGGGATCCCGGTGGCGCTACGCGTGGTTGCGAGGGGCTTCTGCACTTGCGTTTACTCAGCTCGGGAGGTTCTGGGGCCAGTAGTCTTCGTCGCGATCCGGATGGGAATATTCGTAAGGTCCGCGGTACACCTTGGGCATCTCGTCGGGTGGCCAATTGCCGTGGGGCGGCGGTGACTCCGTCGTCCACTCCAGCGTGTTTGCCTCCCACGGGTTCCTCCCGGCCTTCTCACCCCTCCGGATGCTCCGGATGAAGTTCCAGAAGAAGACCAGCTGGAAGACGAGCATCACGATCAGGGCTACCGTCGCCGCGACGCGCACGGGCTGCATCGCGGCGAGCTCCGGGAAGTTCTGGAAGTTGTAGATCCTCCGATGCTGGCCGCCGAGGCCGAGCACGAAGAGGGGAATGAAGATGAAGTTGAAGGGGATGATGGTGCCCCAGAAGTGGATCTTGCCCAGGGTGTCGTTCATCATCCTGCCGAACATCTTCGGGAACCAGTAGGTCAGCGCCGCGAAGCTTCCGATGATGGCGATGGGGAAGAACGTGTAGTGGAAATGCGCCAGCACGAAGTAGGTGTCGTGGAGGTAGATGTCCGAGCCGCTGGCGCCCAGGAAGATGCCGGTGACACCCCCGATGAGGAACTCCGCGACGAAAGCCAGCGCCCAGAGCATCGGCGTGGTCAGCCGGATGGATCCACCGTACAGCGTGGCGATGATGACGAAGCACAGCTCGGCGATGGGAACCGAGATGAGCAGTGTCGTCACCGTGAATACGTTGGCCATGCGCGGATCGATGCCGGCGATGAACTGGTGGTGGGCCCATACGAAGAAGCTCAGCACTGCCGTGGCCACGGCCGTATAGACCATGATCTTGTAGCCGAAGAGCTTCTTGCGCGCGAAGGTCGCCACGATGTCGATCACGATCCCGATGGCCGGCAGGAGCACGACATAGACCTCGGGGTGCCCGAAGAACCAGAACAGGTGCTGCCACAGGATGGGATCGCCCCCGCGGCCAGGATCATAGAAGCCCGTACCGATGGTCTGATCGAAGAACAGCATGACCGCCCCTGCGATGAGCGGTCCCACGGAGAGCATGAAGAGGATACTGGCGAGGACGATCATCCACACCACAACGGGAATGTCGTAGGCCTTCATCCCCGGCGCGCGGGCGTTCATCAGGGTGACGATGAAGTTGATGCCGCCCAGGAGGAACGCCACGAACTCCATGGCCACCGCGAGAACCCACAAGCTCGAACCCAGGCGGGTGAGGTTGTATTCGGAGACCGCGGAAAGAGGTGGGTAGGCTGTCCAGGCGCCTCCGAACCCACCCCCCTCCACCACGAGGGAGGCGAGGATGAGAATGGCGCTCAGGAGGAAGACCTGATAGGAAAGCCGGTTGATCCGCGGGAAGACCATGTCGTCGGCGCCGATCATGAGCGGGATCAGGAAGTTCCCGAAGGCGGCGATGAGAACGGGCATCGCCACCCAGAAAATCATGATCGTCCCGTGGTTCGTGACCAGGGCGTTGTATTCGCCCGGTGACACGACGCCGAAGCCGGGGACGGACACCCCGGGGAACGCGAGCTGCATCCGGAACACGTAGGCCATCAGGCCACCTACGACCGCCATGAACATCCCCGTGAAGAGGTACTGCATGGAGATGACCTTGTGGTCTGTGGACCAGAGGTACTTCAGGATTCCCTGAGGCCCGTGATGCTCCTGTGCGCTGGGACCGTGGGTCTCGACGGTGGCAGCCTGAGCCATCGTAGCTTCCTCTCCCTACTGGGCGCTGGCGGGACTGTTCGCGGCAATCCAAGCGTCGTGCTCGGATTCGGCCTGCACGTGGATTCGACCGGCCATCACTCCGTGGCCGATCCCGCAGATCTCGGCGCACTGGACGTCGTACGTGCCCGCCCGTGTCGGATGGAACCAACCGGTGATGGTGCGGCCCGGAACCGCGTCCTGCTTGAGCCGGAACGTGGGGACCGAGAAATCGTGAAGCACGTCCCGGGACGTGAGCTGGAAGTGGTAGGTGCGATCGTTCCGGACGTACAGGTCGTCGGTCGTGTAGATGTCATCGGCCGTGTCCAGCTCGCCGTCCTCGCCCGGATGCTGAAAGACCCACGCCCACTGCTGGCCGATGACGCGGACGGTGTAGTCCGCCTGGGGAAGCTGCTGCTTCACGTCGTGCCAGACACGCACGGCACCGATGATGATGAACACGTCACACACGAGGACCAGGGCGTGAGGAATGGTCACCCAGCGTTTGAGGTGCTTCTCCTTGCCGGTGATATACTGGCTCTTGACACCAGGCTTGGCTCGGAACTTCCAGATGAGCCAGAAGAACATCCCCTCGGCCAGAAGAAACCAGAAGCCCACCAGGACCAGGATGAGCATGATGAGCCCATCGATGGACGCCGCGTAGGACGAGGCCTGCAATACCATTCTCTCGATCATGGATCCGGGATTCCTGCAGTCAAAAGAGGAAGACGAAGACCGCGCCAACGAAGAGCGCGGCGCCGACGAGCGTGATCACGAACGTCTTCCGGGCGTCGATGATGGCCGGATTCCGCTCGTCGGGAGGAGGGGCGAGGGCCGCGACCTCGTCATCGTCGTGGTTGTCCACCGTTTCCAGCGTATCCTGGGTCATGTTCTCTCCCGACCCCTACCGCAGGGTCTGGATGTAGGCCACCACGTCCAGCATGGCCTGGTCGTCGAGGAGCAGCGCGTTGGGGCGCATGGTCCCGCCGCTGACGTCCTCCGGATCGGCTCCCCGCATTCCGCTCTTGAACTTCCTGAGCTGGGCGAGCATGTACCAATCGCTCTGGCCCACGAGGGGTGGCGCCCCCAGCGGCTCCATGCCCTGAGCCGCGGGTCCGTGGCAGGCCACGCAGGTCTGAAAAGCCGCCTGGCCGGCCTGGGCGTTCCCCTGGACGGTGACCTCCGGAGTCACCGATGAAAGGCTGGCCACGTACTCCGCCACCGACTCCAGATCGCCCTCCAGGTCCAGCGACCAGGACATGGCCTTCATGCGGATGCCCGTGGTGTCGAACGCCGTACCGCCTCGATGGCCGGCCTGGAACTTCCGAAGCTGCGCCTCCACGTACCACTGGGGGAGGCCGGCGATGGTCGGCGCCGCGAGCGTCTCGTTCCCACCCCCGTCCGCTCCGTGGCACGGCACGCAGGTATCGAAGAGGGCCTCGCCCCGGGAAAGGCCCGGCGTGGGGGTCTGGTTGCGCTCGCGGTCCATCGTCTGCCGCATGTGCCTGTCGTCTAGTCGGCCGCCGCGCCCGGCACGGGAATCGCTTCGTCGATGAGCATGATCGGGATGTCGTCCCGGATCGGATAGACGAAGCGTCCGTCCTCCCGGACCAACCCTTCAAGGATCGGTTCCGTGAGGGGCTCTCCCCCGCGGTTCGAGGCTTGGCCATCCGCGATTACGGCATTGAGGCGCTCCAGCAGCTCCCGCTCCGCCAAGCGGACGGGCTGTCTGGTCTCAGGACACACCAGGATGTCCAGAAGATCTTTGTCGACCATGTGGAACCACCCCTTCAGGCGCCGCGACGGCGCTCCTGCACGCACGCCTGCGTCGGCCCCCCGAGGTGGGCGCTGACCGCCACCACCCCTGGGCACAGACGCAGAGCCGACTAAGTTATCAGGGTCGGCCCAGAATCGGGAGGGTGGGTATGAAATGCAATAGGCAGAGCCGCAGGGAGAACGTCCTGGCCATTCTCCTCGCGATCCTGGTAGGGTCGGTGGCCGCGACGTCCTGTACCGCGGCTGGGAGCGAGTCCGGCGGTTCTACCGCGGAGGCTCGGCCGGAAGGAAGCGCGCCGCCTCAGGTCAAGCGGCCTCCCCCGGACAAGGCCTGGGTCATCTTCGATGCCGACACCGTCGTGGCGGAGCTGGCGCGGACGCCCGACGAGAGGGCGGAGGGGCTGATGTACCGCGATGAGGTGCCCGACGGGACGGGGATGCTCTTCATCTTCCAGGACAGCGAGATTCGTTCCTTCTGGATGGCAAATACGTACGTGCCCCTGGACATCGCGTACATGGACTCCTCCTACCGCATCGTGGACATCGTGCAGATGGAGCCGCTCGTGACCGACGGGTATCCGAGCAGCGCGCCGGCCATGTTTGCCCTTGAGGTACCCCAGGGGTGGTTTGCGGCGCACGGTGTCCTGGAGGGGGCCACGGCGCAGGTGGTGCTGGGCCCTCAGTTGAAGCGGTAGGAGGACGGGAGAGCCTGTCGCGCCACGTCATCCTCTGCCCTGACCCGGATCCGGATCCTCAGCCGGCAGCCTCCCGGAGGCCCTCCAGGAGTGCCTCCACGTCCGCCTCGTCGTTGTAGACGTTGGGAGACAACCGGAGGGCGGTGCCCCGCAGGGAAGCGTGGACCCTACGCCGTGCCAGAGCGTTCTTGAGGCCCGCCAGGTCGATTCCCTCCGGCATCCTGAGGCCGAAGAGATGGGCTCCGCGCCACGCTTCATCTTCTACCGCGAATCCCAGTTCGACCGCCTCGGCCAGCAGTCCCACCGTGAGCCGCCGGCAGTAATCCTGGATACGGGCCGCGCCCCAGGAGCTCACCAGCTCCAGGCTGACGGTGGCGATGGGCGCGAGGAAGAAGTTGGATCGCTCCGCCACGTCGTACCGAACGGCTCCAGGCTGGTACTCGTCCTGGTAGTCGACGAGATTCTGGAAATCGTCGCTCCGATCCCGGGCGATCCACGTCTCCTCCAGGGGGACGCCGTCGTCGAAGCGGGAGCCGAAGTAGGACAGACCCAGGGAATAGGGTCCCAGCAACCACTTGTACGTCGCGCAGATGAGCGCGTCGGGCTGGATCTCATGAACGTCGAAAGGGAGCGCCCCGACCGACTGGGTGCCGTCCACGATGAGCGCCGCACCGACCTCTCGGCAACGCCTCCCCAGGGCGACGAGGTCGAAGCGGGTGCCGTCGGTCCAATGCACGTGGGGTACCGCGACCACGGCGGTGGCGGAGTCCACCGCCTCGAGGAGTCGCTGGTTCCATGCCTCCCCGCGCCTGGCTCCGTCCGGAGGACGCACGGTGCGGATCTCGGCCCCGGACTCCGCCGCCAGCCGGCGCCAGGAGTAGACGTTTCCGGGAAACTGCTCATGGGTGAGGACGACGTTCTGCCCCGGAGCCACGTCTACGTTGCGGGCGGCCGTGGCCACGCCGTACGACACGCCAGGGTGGATGGCGATCCGGGCGGGGTCTCCCGCGTTCACCAGGTCCGAGAAGAGGACACGCAGCCGATCGCTATCCCAGAAGGCCGTCGGCGGAACGATATCGGTGGGACAGCGCTTGAGACGCAGGGCCGCCACGCCGGCCCGCTCCGCGACCGTGGGGAGGGGCCCCATGTAGGCGCAGTTCAGATAGTGGTATTCGTGGGGAAGGCTGAAGGCGTTGCGCTGGCAGGTCAGATTATCCACGGACGCACCCGAGCGGGGGGAAAGGCGACGGCTCGGATCGACGAGCGGGTCAGTCCTGCCCGTCCCCCGACCGAGCGTAGATCGATGCCCATACGATAAGGCCCAGGAAGCCGACGAACACGATGGCGGCGGGAATCCACTCGAGTAGGTTCATGGGGACCGAAGGCGCAGGTGGAGGACCCGCCTGGAACCCCCGCTCCCAGGCTGGCGTTCCAACTCGACCCATCAGGAGCAGCGGACATGAGCCGTCAGACTGCCAGCATCCACATCGAACGATCTCCCGAGGACGTATACGACTACATGGACGACGTGTCCCGAGAGCGGGAGTGGCAGCCGAGCCTGCGGACGGCCCATCAGGATCCACCCGGGCCATCGAGGGTGGGAACCCGGAAGCGTTACGTCAGTGAGTTTCTGGGCAGGGAGATCGACAACACCTACGTCGTGCTCGAGGTGGAGCCTGGCCGGCGCCTGGTCTCCGAGACCACCCGGGACTCGGCCGCAGACGTGAGGACTGAGGTCGAGTGGGAGCCGGACGGGGCCGGCACGCGAATCACGATGTCGGTGGAGGGCCGTCCCCGCGGGCTCATGAAGCTCTTGCCCCGATCCGTCCTCGAGGCGGCGTATCGCAAGGAACTGTCCGCGAGCCTCCAACGCCTCAAGGAGCATCTGGAGGCGTGACGCCGCCTTCGCCCTCCGGTGCGCCTTCCGGGAGGCCGCGGGACGCTCCCAGGAACGCGACCAGCCGGTGGAACACCTCCCGCAGCCTGGAATCCTCCTTGCGACGCAGCCAGCGATACACGAAGCGGGGCGGGACCGCGGCCGCGGCCGCCAGAATCGGGAAGCTCCACGCACCCAGGGCGAGACCATCGACGAGGAGGCCGCCCGCCGCCAACCCCAGGGACCCCGCCAGGGCGGCGGTCACGAACAGGCCGTCACGGAAGTTCCCCAGAACGCGCACGCGTATCCCCTCCTCGGTCGGAATCACGGACACGTAACGGGCGCCCAGAGCGTCCTTGGCCCGCCATTCCAGCGATCCGAACTCGCTTCCCGTGATACCCTGGCGGTGTTGGACGCCGCGGATGAGCGTCAGGACCTCAGAGAGCCGTGCCGGGTCGAGCACGCGATCCTCCAGCGTGGTCTGCAGCTGCAGGGTGGTGGGGATGCCCACATAGGGATTGGGTGGAGCGGCTTCCGGCTCCAGGAGGGAGGCCGCAGCCACTTCGACCCGCGCCGGGTCGATCCCCACCTCCGCGGCAATCTCCTGGATCTGCTCGAGTGACAGGCCCTCCCCGGCCCAATCCAGATCCGACTCCCCCGCAGCCGGCTCCAGCGCGCGCTGGAGGATGAGCCCCACCTCCCTGTCGCTGTACTTTCTGGTCATCGATACCCTGCCTCGGGGTGCAATGGGAACATGGGCGCTTCTGGGTGCGCGTGGCGGATCCTCCGGCGTAAGCCTCCTGCCAGTATCGTACGCATCCTCGGCCCGGAGCCTTCCTCACTCCGCCGCTTTCGCG
>JARRLD010000068.1:5610-35811 GCA_037387345.1 Gemmatimonadota bacterium | reverse complement strand
AGCCCGTCTGCTCCGACACGATCTCCAGCACCTTCACCGCCACCGGGTCCAGCGCCGCCTCGGACGCCGCCGGCTCCTCCACCACACCCACCGCCGGCTCCGCAGCCGGCGCACCGACCTCCTCAGGCTCTGCCGCCGCGGGCGCCACCGCTGCCGGAGCCACCTCCGACGCGACGGGTGACGGAGCGATCGGAGGCGGGGGCAACGCCGGCTCAGCCGAGGAGGCGGCAACGGGGGCCGGTGGTGCGGCCACGCCTGCCCGAGTGGGAGGGCCGACGCGGGTCTCCGTGGGACCCTGGTCCTTCACCCGAAGGGTCCGCTGAACGAGCTCGAGCTCGGGAGCGTCGTACCCCGTAGCCTGCCGTAACCAGGCCGCCCACACCTCCGGGTCCGCCACGCGGTGCCGGAAGCCGAGATCGGCCGGATCACGCCGCGCACCGTCCGGCGGAGGCGTCCAGCGAAGGAGGCTCATGCTGATCTGCGACCCGAACCCCGCGGAGACAGGTTGAGGGTGCCCAGCTCGGGATCCACTTCACGGAAGTTCGCCACGGGGGGCACGATCCCGGTCTCGAGGATCTTGGCTGCCAGCGTGTCCTCGATGGCCACCCCCATGGGATGACCGGTATAGCCCTTGGTGTTCGCCACGACGATGGCGTCAGCATTGCTGCCAAAGACCTGACGCAAGGCCCTCACCTCGGCGCTCGCGCTACCCCCGCGTGCCGGGGTATAGGTCTCGTGGGAGACGAAGACCGCCTCGGGTGCCATGTCATGCCGGCTCAGCCCCCATCGGTCCTCCACCTCGCTCACCAGGTCCTCCATGACGTTCGCGATGTGCTCCACGTCGAGCCGGCTTCCGTGGAAGGCGCTGTTGGCGATCTTCGTACCCATCACCTCGCAAATGGGCCACAGCCCCCTCTCGGACGCGGCGCTCAGGTCCTCCACCACGAGGGCGGCTCCCCCCATCCCGACGATCAAGCCATGCCGGCGCCGGTCGAAGGGCAGCGCCGCGTCCTCCACCCGGGCGTCCGTCGCGGCGGCTCCTGAAGCCAGGAACCCGGCCGCGAACCACGGGAACATGTCCCGGGTCGTGATGTCGTCGGCCGTGATCACGATGGCCCGGCGGCACCGCCCGGCCTGGATCCAGTCCTGGGCGAGGGCCACAGCCTGGGTCCCGGTGGCGCAGGCCTGGTTGGTGCCGATGTTGGGTCCTCGGGCACCGATGTACTCGGCGAACTGGGCGTGCCCGAACGCCAGCACCTGGAAGAGGAAGCGACGATCGAACCGGAAGGCTCTGTGTTCGATCTCCTCCCCAAGTGCGTGGACGGCCTGGTTCAGCTCCACGAGGGCCGCAGGGTGGGAGACTTGATCCCTGAGCTTCTCCAGCTCCGCAAGACGGGCTCTCCGCGCACGGTCTTCGTAGTACTCGTCCATGATCCGGGCAAACCGGCCGTAGCCCGGGAATGCCGATCCGAAGATCACCGCGGTGTCGTCCCGCATGCTCTCGGGGAGACCCCACCCTTCCGGGAGCTTCGATCCCGTGCTGGTGGTCTTGTAGCGGCGGACCAGCGGAATGCCCGCGTCCCGCAGGGCATCGATGCCCGCGGCGATAGCCAGCTGCGTTACCCAGTCCAGCGCCTGGAGGCGGTCCTCGGGAAACCCGTAGTCGTTCACCAGATCGAGGGAGCCAGCCTGACCGGCCAGCCTGATCACCTCGTCGGGGTCCTCGATGGTCTCGAAACGGGCCTCGCCGTTGGGACCCTTCACCAGGCGGGTGATCCGTCGATCCAGGATCTTCGCACGAAGATCATCCGGAACCGCGGTGATGAAGCCGTCCCCTCGGAGGATCCGCAGCACGTTCTCGTCGTCGAACACCTTCTCCCGCCCGGGAAGTCCGAGGGCGGCCCCGGTGATGCCCACGCGCACCGGAGCGGCGGCCTTCGGGCTCGTGCCCGCGTACGTCTCGAAGCTCTTGTCCAGGAAGTCGGCAAACATCCGCCCCAGGGTCACGTAGCGGTCGACTGCTCCCGCCGGTGACGCGGACGGGTCCCCCGGTTGGCGGGTCGTCCCCGTCGGGGCAGGCCGCGGGGCCGGGACCGGAGGAGATGCGGCAACGCGATCCGTCGCGGCATCGAAGTCGTCGGTGGCAGCGGTCCCCTCCGCCACGGCCACTCCATCGCCCAGGCCCAGGGCATACAGGCCACAGAGCGCGCGGTTCACCGATACCACATCAGAGTTCCTGGCGTGGTTCGTGTAGAGGACCGTCACGCCGTCACGCCCACCCACGACGTCGTCCGCCATCCCGTAGAGGGCCCGTTTCGGCCCCATCTCGATGAAGGTGCGCGCCCCGGCCTCGTACAGCGTCTCGAGCCCCTTCACGAACTGGACCGGGGACCCGATTTGACGCCCGAGTATATCCACCATCTGCCCGGCAGCATCCGGTCCGGTGGGGTAGAACGACGCATCCACGTTGGCCACGACCGGAAGGTCCGGAGCTCTGAGTTCGAGCTCCCTCAGTATCTCACGCAGAGGCTCGGCCGCCGGCTCGACGATGCGCGTATGGAACGCGTGGCTCACGGGAAGCTGTGCGACGCGATACCCGGCTTCCTTCAGGGTGTCCATGGCCCGCCGGACCGCGTCGGTAGCCCCGCCGATGACGCACTCCTTGGTACTGTTCACGTTGGCCACCACGACGTAGCCGTCGACGCCGTCCACGATGCGTGTGATGTCGTCGACCGGCCCGAACACCGCAGCCATGATCCCGTTGTCCTCCAGGGCCAAGCGCGTCATGGCGTCGCCGCGGGCCGCGACCGCGGTCAGAGCGTCTCCAAAGGGCAGGCCTCCCGCCGCCACGAGCGCCCCGTATTCACCCAGGCTGTGACCCATGACGAGATCGGGCTCGATCCCCCACGCAGCGAAAAGTCGGCACAGCGCGGTGTCCACGGTCAGCACCGCCGGCTGGGTGATGGCCGTCTGCTTGAGACCCTCCTCCGCCTTCGACGTGGCCTCGGGATCCTCAGCGTCCACGAAGATCCGCTCCGACAGCGGGCCCCCCAGCATGGGCCCCATCACCCGATCTGCCTCGTCGAACGTATCGGCCACGATGGGCTCCCGTCCGCGCAGCTCCTCGAGCATGCCTACGTACTGGGAACCCTGCCCCGTGAAGAGGAACGCCACCTTGCCAGGTCGGCCCCGACCCAGGAAGACTCCCTTGTTGCGCAGCGCCCTCCACCGACCCTGTTCTCCGCGCTCCAGGGCGCCGATGGCCCGCCCCGCCAGGTCCGCGAGCTCACCCGCATCTCCGTAGTCGATGGCGACCCGGATCGGCGCCTGCAGATCGCTCTGAAGCGGAGGCGCCGGAGATGGCGCATCGCCAGCCTCCGCGCTCGATCGAATACCTCGCAGCCTGGCGATGATCTCGGACTCGGAGGCGCCGCCCACCACGAGGGCACCCCGCAAGGGGGACTTCGGCTCCGGCAGGGACCTCGTGCGGCCGTCCTCGCGGACAGCCCATTCCGCCCCCGTCACCTGGGGCCGCTTCGGCTTGAACCTGCCGGGAACGTGCTCCTCCAGGACGACGTGGAAGTTGGTCCCTCCAAAACCGAATGCGCTGACCCCCGCTCGGCGGATGCCGCCGCCGTTGGTCCCGGGCTTCTCCCATTCCTTGAGCTCCGTGTTCACGGCGATCGGAGACGCGGAGAAGTCGATGGCCGGGTTGGGCGCATGGAAGTTCACGCTCGGAGGCAACGCCTGGTGATGCAGTGCCAGCGTCGCCTTGAGCACACCAGCCGCCCCCGCAGCCCCCTTGAGGTGTCCGATGTTGGACTTCACCGATCCCAGGGCCACGGAACCTGCAGGCAGTCCGAGATCGCTGAACACCTCGGCCAGGCTCTCCACCTCGACCACGTCCCCGACCTTGGTGGAAGTGCCGTGGCCCTCGATGAGGTCGCCGGCGGAGGGAGAGACTCCCGCCCGTTCCCAGGCACGGCGCACCGCGAACCGCTGGCCCACGGGATTCGGAGCGGTGATCCCCTTGCCCTTGCCGTCGCTCGAACCGCCAATGCCGAGGAGCACCCCGTACACCGTGTCCCCGTCCCTCTCGGCGTCTTCCAGACGCTTCAACAGGAAGACTGCGGCCCCTTCACCCATGACGAAACCGTCGGCGCCCTCGGCGTAGGGGCGTGTTCCGGTTGCGGACAGGGCGCCGATCTTGGCGAACTTGACGAAGGTGGACGCGCTCATGTTGGCGTCGATTCCGCCCGTGAGCACGGCATCGTACTGGTGCTGGACCAGGCCTTCAACCGCAGCCGTCATGGCCGCCATGGCCGAAGCGCACGCGGCGTCGGCGATGTAGTTCGGGCCCTTGAAGTCGTAGAGCGCGGCCACACGGCCCGCCACGATGTTGCCGAGCTCACCCGGCATGGTGTCCTCGGTGATGTCCGGCACCCGGGTGCGGACCCCGGCGAGCAGCTCCTCCATCACGGCCCCTCGAACATCCTCGGGCAACGCCTGGAAGCTCGGAGCCTTTCGCAGCTCCTCCCCGACCTCGGGAAAGAGGATCCGCGCCGCAGACAGGAGGTGGAAGTCTCCGCCCAGCGCATTGCCCATGATGACCGCCGTGCGATCCCGGTCGATGGGCCGCTCCGGGTATCCGTAGTCGACGAGGGCCTGGCGGGAAGCCGCCACCGCCCACTTCTGCGCGGGATCCATCAGGTCCCCCACCTTCGGGGGGATGGGCATCCTCCAGGCCATGGGATTCCAGTCGTACTCCCGGACCCACCCACCGATCTTCGAGTAGGTCTTGTCCGGAGCCCTTGGATCACGGTCGAAATACAGCGACGCGTCCCACCGATCGGTGACGTCACTGATACTGTAGCGACCTCCCGAAACGTTCGCCCAGAAGGTCGAGACATCCGGGGCGTCGGGCAGGATGGCACCCAGGCCCACGATGGCGATGGCTCGATCGATCGACGGTTCCATCATCGGTCTCGCATTCAGTTGCTCTGGGACCCGGATATGCCCGGGATCATCTTCACCCGTCCACGGCCTCGTAGAGGGCCGCGGCCACCAGGTCCATGTCGCTCACCAACCCGGCCTGGACTTCATGGAGCACCGGCAGGTTGAGGGCAGCCTCGAAGGTAGCCCGCTCGCTGGTGGGCACGCCATCCGCCCCTACCGCCCAGCGCATCCCTTCGGAGGCCACCTTGGCGGCTGCTTCCCGGGCGAACACACGGCTCACCGCTGCCAGCGCCTCGGGGGTGAGGCGTCGATCGGATTTCTCCGGCAAGATTCCGGCCAGGGATGCCGAGGCCCTTCTCGCCAGAGCCGCGGATCCTTCCACCCACGCGATCAGCTCACCCAGGCGGAAGAGGACATGCTGATGCCGCGTGAGCCGTTGGACCCGTGCCCGTTCCAGAAGCTCGGCCAGGGCGTGGTGAGCGGCCCCTGCCGTGTGCGCCCCCACCGTAGGAGTCGATGTGTGGAGCCCCTCCAGGGCCACGGCTTCGTCGTGGTAGTGGCGACCTCGTGTCTTGAGGTGGCTCTGCCACCGGTCCCGGGCGATCGTCATCTCCATGATCTCGGAGGTTCCTTCGTAGATGGTGGTGATGCGCACGTCCCGCTTGATCTTCTCCACCATGTACTCCCGGACGTATCCGTAGCCGCCGAGGGCCTGAATTGCGGCGTCGGCGGCGCCGTTCCCCGCCTCGGTGGCGAGGTACTTGGAGATGGCGCCCTCGGTGTTCAGCGTGCCCTCGCCGGAATCGATGCGCGTCGCCGATTCCTCGATGTAGGCCCGTCCGGCCTCGAGGCGACAGGCGTGAGGCACGATGAGCTTGTGGGTGTACCCTTGCTTCTGCGACAGAGGGCTGCCCCCCTGGATACGGGTGGTGGAATAGGAGATGGCTCGGTCCAACGCGTCCCATCCGGCTCCCAGGCCGAAGGCCGCGACCATCAGCCGGGTATACCCGAACACGAGCTGCGCCTGGACCAGGCCCTGCCCCTCGACGCCACCCACGAGGCTGGAGACGGGCACGAAGGCGTCCTCGAAGGAGAGCGCCGCGGTGTTGCTGGCGCGAATCCCGTGCTTGTCTTCGGGAATGCCGTGGCTGAACCCTTCCGTGCCCTGTTCCATCACGAACCACGTGGGTCCCCCTGGAGCCAGAGCGAGGACGCTGTACAGGTCCGCGTACCCCCCGTTGCTGATCCACATCTTGGCGCCGTTCAGCCGATAGCCCTTCACTTCGCCGTCCTCCGTCACCGGCGTCGCCGTGGTACGCAGCGCCCCGAGGTCGCTTCCCGCCTCGGGCTCCGTGGCACCGTAGGCCATCAGGAGGCCCTCCTCGGCGATCCGTCCCATCCACCCGGCCTTCTGCTCCTCCGTGCCACCGAACAGGATGGGGTCGCTCCCCAGGAACGTGGCGAACACCCCGGTGGCGATGGCGAGATCGATGCCCGCGAGTAGCTCGCACACGCGGTAGACGTCGAAGGCGCCGGCCCCCATGCCCCCATACTCCTCGGGAATGAAGAGGAGCTGCACACCCAGGTCCGTGCACATGCCCCGCACGGTCTCCTCGGGGAATTCGTGCGTCTTGTCGAGCTCGAGAAGGCGTTCGGGGGGAAGTTGCTGCTGTGCGAACTCGGAGATGGACTCGAGGATCATCGACAGGGTCTCGGCGTCGAGACCGGCCTGATCCTGGACGGCTGTGCTCATAGGGCTTTGGCGACCGGCACGAGGGACAGGATGCCGGGATCGGACCTACCCGGCACAGCATGGATTAAGTACCAGAGCGGGCAGGCGCCAGTGTAGGGGGTGGAACCCGAACCCCTCAGGGGAGATTGCCCTACGTTGCGTGGGGAGTTACCCGACGGCCCGGCCGGTCCCTACCGCGCCGCACCGGGAACTACCAAGTTGCCCACCATCATGTCCAGGGTCGACCCCGCATACCTCACCGGCCAGTCCGAGGGCCACCTGTGCTCTCCTGCCGAGGCCGAGAGACTCGGCGCGCTCGTGCATGCCGACACGGTGGCATCCCTTGCCGCCCTGAGGGACGCCGCCGCCGAGGCCGGCTTCGAGCTCGAGATTCTCAGCGGCTTCCGTGGCTTCCGCCGTCAGGCGTCCATCTGGAACCGCAAGGCATCCGGGACGATCCCTGTTCTGGATTCCCTCGGGGTCGCCATGGACATCGGGAGACTGAGCGAGCGCGACCTCGTCTTCGCGATTCTCCGATGGTCGGCCCTCCCCGGGGCGTCCCGTCATCACTGGGGCACGGACGTGGACGTCTTCGACGCGAAGGCCCGGCCACCCGGATACGAAGTCGAGCTGATCCCGGCGGAAGTGGATCCCGGGGGAATGTTCGGGCCCCTCCACGCGTGGCTGGACGACCGGATCGCCGCCGGTGCCTCCCACGGCTTCTTCCGGCCCTACGACCGGGATCGGGAAGGGGTGGCGCCCGAGCGCTGGCACCTGAGCCACGGACCCATCGCGTCGGCGTACGAGGAGCACCTCACCGCGGCGGTGCTGAGGGCCACGATCGTGGAGTCGGCCCTGGCCTTGAAGGACACGGTGCTGGAGTCTCTGGACGAGATCTACGAACGCTTCGTCACAAATACCTGCAGGTGGCACGGATGAACCTCCGCGAGCGGCCCGAACGGGGCACCATCGCCTGGCTTCCCGACGTCTACGGACGCTCTCTCCTCGGCCTTCCGCTGGAGGTCTGGAGGTCCGCCGCGGAGTGCCGCCTGTTGATCTTCGCGGCCATCCACGGGAACGAGGGCGAGACCACGGCCGTACTGTCCCATGCCCTCCGGCACCTCCGCACGGCCCCCGCGCACTGCTCGGTGGTCCTGGCGGCCAACCCCGACGGCCTCATTCGGGGCACCCGGGGAAACGCTCGAGGGGTCGAGCTGAACCGGAACTTCCCGACCGCCGACTGGCGACCCGCTCCCGTTATGCACCGGGAGACTCTGGACGATCCCCGAGACGTGTCGCTCAGCCCGGGCATCGCTCCCGGATCCGAGCCCGAGACTCAGGCCCTCATGGCGCTCGTCCGTGAGCTGCAGCCGGATGTCGTCGTGGCGCTGCACGCGCCCCTGGCGTGCATCGACGACTCCAACGACACACCGCTGGGACGGCAGCTCGCCCAACGTACCGGCATGCCCCTGGTGGCGGATGTGGGCTATCCCACGCCCGGCTCCTTCGGAACCTGGGGCGCCGAGCAGAACCTCAGGGTCATCACCTACGAGCTTCCGCTCATTCATCCCGACGACGCGGTGCGTGAGCACGCTCCCGTCCTGTTGGACCTGCTTGTTGGAAGGCTCTAGGTCCCATGGCTCTCAACGTCATCTGGATCGCGTTCTTTCTGGTCGCCCTGGTGGTGGCCGCCGTGAAGCTCGTGGTCTTCCAGGACACCGAGATCTTCACGACGATGGTGAACAGCACCTTCGAGATGGCGGCGTTGGGCTTCGAGATCTCGCTGGGCCTGACGGGCGTGCTCACCCTCTGGTTGGGTCTCATGCGGGTGGGCGAGCGGGGCGGCGTGGTGGCCGCCCTGGCTCGAGTCGTACGACCATTCTTCCACCGCCTGTTCCCCGAGATTCCCCGGGACCACCCGGTCCACGGGTCCATGATCATGAACTTCGCCGCGAACATGCTGGGCCTGGACAATGCGGCCACACCGCTGGGCCTCAAGGCCATGCAGGAGCTTCAGGAGCTCAACCCGGAAAAGGACACCGCGTCGAACGCCCAGATCATGTTCCTGGTGCTCAACACCTCCGGACTGACGCTGATTCCCATCAGCATCATGGTGTACCGGGCCGAGATGGGCGCGGCCAACCCTTCGGACATCTTCCTGCCCATCCTCCTGACCACCTTCTTCTCCACGATCGCCGGACTGATCGCAGTGGGCGTGGTTCAGCGGATCAACCTCCTGGACCGCGTCGTGCTGGCATACCTGGGTGGGCTGACCGCGGTCATCGCAGGCTTGCTCTTCTACTTCTCCCGCTTGCCCCAGGATCAGGTGGAGGTGGTTTCGAACCTGGTGGCCAACGTCATGCTGTTCGGCATCATCGGCCTTTTCATCACCATGGCGGCGGTCCGGAGGGTGAACGTCTACGAGGCCTTCATCGAGGGAGCCAAGGAGGGCTTCCCGGTGGTCGTCAAGATCATCCCCTATCTGGTGGCCATCCTCGTGGCCATCGGCGTGTTCCGCGCCTCGGGGACGATGGACATCCTCGTGGCCGGGGTGGGCCGGGGACTCACCGCCCTGGGCCTCGATACCGACTTCGTCGAGGCCCTGCCGACCGCCCTGATGAAGCCGCTGAGCGGCAGCGGCGCCCGGGGCATGATGGTGGATGCCATGGCGACCTATGGGGCGGACTCCTTCGTGGGACGGCTGGCCAGCACCTTCCAGGGCGCCACCGACACGACGTTCTACATCATCGCCCTGTACTTCGGATCCGTGTCCGTCCGGAAGACGCGCCATGCGGTAACGTGCGGCCTCATCGCCGACGGAGCCGGCATCGTCGCCGCCATCTTCATCGCCTACTTGTTCTTCCACTAGGCCCGGCCGCCAGCGGACGGGTCCCGGACTCGCTCCTACACCGCCGCGATGATCGCGTTGAGGGTGGCGCTGGGGCGCATGACCGAGCCTACCTCCTGCGGATCGGGCATGTAGTAGCCGCCGATATCCTGCGGTGAGCCCTGGGCGCCGTTGAGCTCCTCGAGAACCTTCGTCTCGTTCTCGGTCAGGGCCTCCGCCACTCGGGCGAAACGCCCCGCCAGGTCCGCGTCGGCATCCTGCTTCGCCAGGGCGTCGGCCCAGTATCGCGTCAGATAGTAGGTGCTTCCCCGGTTGTCGAGCTCGTGCACCTTCCGCGATGGCGAGCGGGCCTCATGGAGGTACTGCGCCGTCGCCGTGTCCAGCGCGTCGCCCAGCACCCTGGCCGCATCGTTGTCGAACCGCTCGCCGAGGTGCTGCAGAGATGCAGCCAACGCCAGATATTCGCCCAGGGAGTCCCAACGCAGGTGTCCCTCTTGTTGGAACTGCTGGACGTGCTTGGGGCCGCCGTTGAGGAGGGGCACGATCGAGAGCATCCGGGCGCTGGTGCCGATCTCCAGGATCGGGAACTGGTCGGTGAGATAGTCCCGCAGGACGTTGCCGGTCACGGAGATGGTGTCCTCGCCGCGACGGATGCGATCCAGGGAGAGCTTGATGGCGTCCACCGGCGACAGGATCTCGATCTGCAGCCCTTCCGTGTCGTGCTCCCCCAGGTAGGCCTCCACCTTTCGGAGGACCTCCACATCGTGGGCACGGGTGCGATCAAGCCAGAATACGGCCGGGACCCCTGTGGCCCGAGCCCGATTCACCGCGAGCTTCACCCAGTCACGGATGGGCGCGTCCTTGGCCTGACACGCGCGCCAGATGTCCCCGGCCTCCACGGGGTGCTCGAGAAGCGTCCTGCCCTCCGCGTCCAGGATCCGGACGGTTCCGGCCGACGGGATCTCGAAGGTCTTGTCGTGGGAGCCGTATTCCTCGGCCTTCTGTGCCATGAGGCCCACGTTCGACACGCTCCCCATGGTGGAGGGATCGAACTGGCCGTGGGCCTGACAGTCCTTCACCACCGTGTCGTAGATGCCCGCATAGCTGGAGTCCGGGATGACCGCCTTGCAGTCCTGCAGCTTCCCCTGGGCATTCCACATGCGGCCCGAATCCCGGATCATGGGGGGCATGGACGCATCGACGATGATGTCGCTGGGCACGTGGAGGTTGGTGATGCCGCGGTCGGAGTCGACCATGGCAATGTCGGGTCCGTTCTCGAGCGCGGCCTGGATGTCCGCCTCGATCTCCTTCCGCCGTTCAGCAGGAAGCTCCGCGATCCTGGCGACCACATCGCCGAGCCCGTTGTTGGCGTCGACGCCGATCTCCTCCAGGACCGCTCCATGCTTCCGGAAGACGTTGTCGAAGAAGACGCGAACGGCGTGACCGAAGATGATGGGGTCGGACACCTTCATCATCGTCGCCTTCAGGTGGAGCGAGAAGAGCACGCCCCTCTCGCCGGCATCCACGACCTGTTCGCGAAGGAAGGCCAGGAGCGCGGACTTGCTCATGAAGGTGGCGTCGAGAACCTCGCCGGCCTCGAGGGGCAGGGACTCCCTCAACACCGTGACCGTGCCATCGCCGGCCTCGTGCACGATCCGGGCGGTGGTGGCCGCGGACAACGTGACGGACTTCTCGTTGTGCCGGAAGTCACCCGCGCTCATGGCCGCGACGTGGGTCCTGGAGTCCTCCGGCCAGGGTCGCATACGGGGCGGGTTCGCCCTCACGAAGTCCTTCACGGACTTCGGTGCTCGCCGGTCGGAGTTGCCCTGGCGCAGCACCGGGTTCACGGCGCTGCCCTTCACCGTATCGTAGCGGGCCTTGATGGCGCGTTCCCCGTCGTCCGCCGGCTCCTCGGGATAGTCGGGAAGTCGGTATCCCTTCGACTGAAGCTCCTTGATGCACGCCTTCATCTGGGGGATGGACGCGCTGATGTTGGGGAGCTTGATGACGTTCGCTTCGGGTGTCTCGACGAGGCGGCCCAGCTCCGCCAGATCGTCGGGCACCCTTTGATCTTCATCCAACGTGTCGGGGAAGACAGCGAGGATCCGTCCGGCAAGCGAGATGTCCCGGGTCTCCACGGGGACTCCCGTCGCCGCGGCGAAGGATCGGATGACCGGAAGGAAGGCGTGGGTCGCCAGGGCAGGGGCTTCGTCGGTCCACGTATAGATGATGGGCGGGGATTTGCTCATGGGATGTCGATTTCTGTTCGCGGCTCGAGGGGGCGTGGGAGGGAGACGCCGTCTACGGACCCATGAATCTAGAAGAACTCGGCGGCGAGCGGACCCCGGCCCCCGTCGCCCTCAGGCCCCAGCCGGTCGGCGGGCCCAGCGCAAGACGCCTTCAGGATCCGCCGCCCGCAGTCGGAACGCCCAGCCCCCGTCGAGATCCGCCACCTTGAGCAGCACCCGGTTCCATCCCGCCCGGAGCGTCACGGGAATAGCCACATCGTCCGTCACGGCGATGTTCCGCCCCTGCCGCTCGGACACCCTGACCCCGTTCACCCACAGGACATGGGCATCGTCGGCGCCCAGGAGGAGCACGGCCCCTCGCTCGTCCGGTGACCACAGGAACGACTGCGCGTAGGCCGCAACCCAGTCGGAGGGCCGGAAGTGGGGATTCAGCCGCACGTAGCCGTCCTCCGGCCCGTCGACCGGGACCCAGCTGACCTCGCGTCCGTCCCCCAGCCGATAGGAGCGGCCCAGGTCCGGATCCCTTTCGGGTCCATACACCTGATCCACCGCCGGGCTGTGCTCCGTCCCCAGGGTCTGCGGATTGGGAAACGGGCCCACCACGCTCCAGGGACGTGCGAAGCGGCGCACGGGGCGCGGCTCGACACCCGCCGGGGAGAGGCTGCCGGACCAGACCAGCTCGAAGCTCAGCCGAGCGGGGACGGTGTCCAGCGTGACCGGGGCCAGCACGGTCCCCCGGTCCGGGTCTTCCAGCGCCACGGTAAAAGGTCTGCCGCCGTCGACGGTGGCCAGCCCCAGGCCGGCGCCCGGTGCACCCACCGGGTAGATCCGTACCTCGTAGAGGTCGGGACGGGGCACGGGCACCTCGAAGACGAGTCCGGCCGTGTCCTCCCTCACCGCGAGGTCCCGGAGCATCTCCACCCCCCGAGGCATGTGGACGGACAGCACCCGGCGATCATTCGCCGGCGGCAGGGGCGGCAACGGGGCGTGGGGCTCCGTCTGGTACCAGTAGGCCACGGTGGCGTAGTCGGCGATCTCATGGTTCCCGTGGCCGTGCTCCAGCTCCACCCTGATGGAGTCGTGGAAGGGTACCGGATCGGGGACGTGCCACCGGTAGGCCGCGATCCGTCCGCGCTGGTCGTCTTTCACCACGAGGCCGTGGAAGGGAGCGGCGAAGGGTCCCTGATCGAAGTACCACCCGGCGTTGAAGTAGTCCTCCGTCCCCGTTCCCTGGCCCCGGAAGACGCCATCGACGACGAATCGCTCGTCACCCTCGAGGAAGAAGAAGCTGCCGTCGTGTCCCTCCGCATTCAGACTCAGCCCCACGAGGTGCCCAGCGCCCCGGGCGCGCAGCGCCAGGTGCGGATCAGCCCCGGTGGTCCTCGGATCCCGGTTCCAGACCGCGTGGAAGGTGGCGAGAGGAGCGGGGAGGGAACGCACGAGCTCCACGTCGGCGTTCACGTAGAGCGCGTCGATCACCTTTCCGGTGTCGTTCCGGGCCACGATCCGGGCCCGGCGGTGGAAGGGCATGGGCAGGTACGAATAGAAACCGCCGCTGGAGACCCCCATGGGCAGAGCGGCGTAGTGTCGTCGGTCGAAGCCGTTGCCGAAGAAGTCGCCCAGAGGGACCCGAACGGACGGCTCGACCTCGTCGTCCCAGTACATCTCCAGGGAGATGCGCCTCAGGTAGTGTGGATCTGGGCTGGCGACGGTCATCCACAACCGGCGGATGACGCCGGGGCCGCCCACATCCACGAGTACCACCGAGTCGCCCACCGCCACCTCGTGGCGATCCCGGTTCCCTCCGGTGGTGTCGTAGGACGAGACGTGACGGAATGACGACGTGGGAACGCCGAAGAGGCGGTCGAGCCCCTCGGCCGTCGGGATCGGCGGTGGCCGGGGCGGAGGCGTCTGGGTCGAGCACGCGCCGAGGACGAGGGCCGTCAGCACCGACCACGGGAGACGAGCCAGGTCTGGACGGACACGCGCCGTCGGATCGCCGCCCTCCACTCCGGACGCGGGCGCCAGCTCAGCTCCCGTCGTCGCTGATGGGTCGAGACCGCACGGTGGGGTACTCGATGCCCAGCTGCTCAAGATACGTGTCGTAACGTGAGGCGTCGTAGTAGAACTCCCGCATGAGGGGCCGGTACTTGGCCATGATCTCCTCATTGAGCCAGATGGCGGGCTCGTCCGTGGACGCGATGAAGGGTGTGTACTCCGTCTCGGCGGTCTGGACGTCGTTGAAGTAGTCCCAGGCGTCCTCGATGATCTGCGGGTCGAGGAAGAGGTCCAGCAGCGTGAGCGCCTGGACCTTGGCGCCGGCCACACATCCCTTGTGGGCGATGGGCGTCGCCATGGCGATGCCGTTGGCCCAGTTGTGCCCGGGCCCCCCGGGGATATTGGCAGGATAGCGCAGCGTCACCGTGGGCATGTTCCACGAGACGTCGCCGATGTCGTCGGAGCCCCCACCGAGGGATCGCTCGAGGTCGACCGGCCCGCTCATCTCGGGGATGGAGTCCGCGAGACCGCGCTGCTTCTGGCCCAGCTCCTCCTGAAGGGAGTTGGCGAGGAGGATGTCGTCGTCGTTCCACTCGGGAAGACCCACGCGCTGGATATTGGCGTAGCTGGCCTCGGCCACAGGCCTGCTGAAGTGTCGTCCCCACGCCGATCCCACGGTCATGATCGTGTCGATCTCGGTGCCGGTCATCAGCGCGGCTCCCTCGGCCATCTTCACGGCGGCCTCGTACATCTCCTTGGTGCGGGGGTAGTCGCGTTCGCGGAAGTAGAACCAGATGGTCGCGGCCTGGGGCACCACGTTGGGCTGGTCCCCACCCTCGACAATGATGTAGTGGGACCGGGCGGCGGGCTGGAGGTGCTCCCGCTTGAATTCCCACGCCTGGGCCATGAGCATGACGGCATCCAGCGCCGACCGGCCTCGCCAGGGTGAGCCGGCGGAATGCGCGGTTTCGCCCGTGAAGCTGAACTGGACGGACCAGAGGGCGTTCCCCCCGCCCTGCCCCCAGCTCATCCCGAAGTTCGAGCTCACATGCGTGAACAGGTTCACGTCCACGCCGTCGAACACGCCTTCCCGCACGAAGAACGCTTTGGAGGCCACCTGCTCCTCCGCGATTCCGGGCCAGATCAGGATGGTCCCGTCGATGTCTTCCCGCTCCATGAGCTCCTTCACCACCAGAGCCCCCACGATGTTCACGGCCTGTCCGGAGTTGTGGCCCTCACCGTGCCCCGGAGCCATGGGGATGATGGGATCCCGGTAGCCCACACCGGGCTTCTGACTGGACTGTGGAATCCCGTCCACGTCCGATCCCATGGCGATGACGGGCTCACCGGTCCCATGGCTCCACCGGGCCGTCCAGGCCGAGGGCATGCCGGCCACGCCGAGCTCGACCTGGAAGCCCTGCTCCTCGAGAAGTCCGGTCAGGTAACGCTGGGTCTCGAACTCCTGCATCCCCAGCTCTCCGAAGGAGAAGAGCTGGTCGATGATCTCCTGTACGAGCTTGGACCGCTCCTGGACCATCTGGAGGGCCACGTCCTTCAGGCCTTCGAGACGAGTATCGACGTCCTGGGCCTGGAGCCTCGTGGTGAAGCTCTGACCAGCGAGAAGCAACAGTGCGAGGGCTATCCGACGGTGCATCGTGGAGGTCTCCGTGAAGTAGCGTTCAACCGGCGGGCGTGATCCGCATCGGGGAGGATGCGGGTCAGACGGGGCTTCCGGCAAGGCCACCCACGGTCCCCACGACCGACTCGCTACATTTCGCCCCGACGGATGGGGATGGGCACCCGGGTCGTCTCCCACAGGAGGACCAGGTGGCCGGAGTCCTCACCCTCCGGCTCCCACGCCCAGGTCAGAGTCTCGACCATCTGGGTGGACTCCCGGGGAACGGTGAAGCTCCCGATGTCGGCGGCCCGCACTTCCTCGCTGATGGGAATCCCCCACCGTTCCGCCGTCCCGTTCACCACAACCCCCCATTCGTCCTCGCCGGGAACGGTGTAGATGGAGTAGGAACCGGCCTCCAGGTCGATGTCACCGACCATGGCCGCAAAGGGCAGGTGCAGTGCCGTGGCCTCATTCGCGCCCGATCTCCACGGCACCCCGAACGCCTCCAGCTCGCCGAAGACCGTGCGTCCCCGGGCCGAAGGCGCGCCGTAACACAGCTTGGCCTCCTCGCCACCCAGGGTGAACGTGGTTTCTCTCAGTGGGCTCACTCGCTCTGCCGCCTCGTCCATCGTCCCCTGGCGCAGCCAGCAGGCAAGCGCCTGGGACGCGTCGTCTGCCGCGGCAGGCTCGGACTCGTCCTGCGAAGCGCAGCCGACCACGACCATCGCGGCAAGGATCAGGGGCAACGATCGAAACGTGGACATGCCTTCCTCCTGGGTGTGGTTCCATCGGCTCACGGCTGAGCCGGTTCCTGCCGTCGCCTGGCTGCTTCGATGACCTGGGCCAGAAGGGCGTTCAGCTCGCGCTCCAGGTGAGCCGCCCATCCCTTCGCCTCTTCGGGCGACAGCTGGCCCTTCTCCATGAGGTGGACGCTGGCGTAGAACTCCCTGAAGTGCTTCAGCAGCTCTTCGATATGGGCACGAGTTTCGTTGTCGATGCGCCGCTCGACCGTTCCGCGTGGAGCTTCCGCAACGGCACGGCGGCGGGAAGCGGCGGCCCGCTGGGCGAGAAGCAGGACCGGAACGAGGGTGATGCCGGTGCGGATCCATCGCTGGTCCACGAGGACCACGGCGAAAAGGATCAGCAGCACCATCAGGACGACGTCACCCCAACCGCGCTTCGATTCCATTGGGGCCTCCCCTGCGGAGTGATCTGGCTGCTGGGGCCCTGCATCCTAGCGCGGGCGGGCCTCCAACAATGCGAGCACGTGATCGATGTCGGCTTCGGTGTGGTCGGCGTTGATCTGGGTCCGGATCTCCTCGTCTCCTCGGGGGACCACCGGGTAGGCCAGACCCGTTACGAGCACACCGTTGTCGAACAGGTATTGGACCAGGTCTCGGGTCTTCTGGGTGTCACGGATCAAGAGCGGGACCACCGGATGCTCGCCGGGAATCGTCTCGATTCCGATGCGGACCAGCCCCTCCTCGAAGCGCTTCGTCAGGGCGCGGAGCCGATCGAGACGGCCCCGCCCCTCCGGAGAATCGACGATGTCCACGGATCGGAGCGCGGCTGCCGCTTCCCCCACGGTGATGGGGTTCGAGTAGATGTACATCATGGAGCTCTCGCGGAGGAACCGGATGGTTGCCGCGTTGCTGGCCACGTAGCCTCCGTTCACGCCGAAGGCCTTGCCCAGGGTGCCGACCAGGACGTCGACGGGAGGGCACGCCGTGTGCTCCTCCGTCCCCCGCCCTGACGGACCGAATGCCCCCACCCCGTGGGAATCGTCCACCACCAGGACCACGTTCTCCTCGTAGTCCCGGTCGTGACGACGGCAGGTCTCCGAAATCTCGGCCAGGGGCGCGTGATCCCCTCGCATCGAGAAGACGCCGTCGGTCACCACGAGCGCCCGCTTCACCTTGCCCCTCCATTCCACGAGCGCCTGTTCCAGTCCTTCAACGTCGTTGTGGGGATAGATGCCCTTTCCCGCCGGGCGGGCCAGGCGCATGGCGTTGATGATACAGTTGTGGTTGAGCTCGTCGGAGATGAGCACCGTCTCCGGAGTCACCAGAGGCACGAGGGTCGAGACGATGGCGGCATAGGCCGAAGAGAAGATCAGGGCCTCCTCACGGCCGTGGAAGGCCGCCAGGCGCCGCTCGAGAGCTATGTGGGCCTCGTAGGTGCCGCTGATGAACCGGACCGCTCCCGGCCCCGCCCCGAAGGCAGCCGTCGCCTTCTCCTCCGCCGCCATCACGTCGGGGTGGAGCCCCAGACCCATGTAGGAATTCGAGTTCATCCGGATGAACTCCCTGTCCCCCTCCCCCTCGAGTCGGAAGCGGGGACCTCGATCGCCGTGGGCGGGGATCACGGAGACGACGACGGCTTCGGCTCCCTTGGCCGTGCCCGCCTCCTCCAGGCCCTGGACGTGGGCTTCGAGAACAGCGCTCAACCGATCGAGTGGCATTCCATTCCTATCCTTGCCTGAGATTCTCGAGCATGTCTGCCGTCATGGCGCCGGCGTCGTACTCCGCGGCCCATCCCCACTGCTCCCGGGCTGCCGCATCGTCGATTCTGTCCGGCCAGGAGTCGGCGATGGCCTGCCGAACCGGATCGACCGCATAGTCCATCTCGAAGTCCGGGACGTGCTCGCGGATCGCCGCGGCCAGGTCCTCGGGAGCCAGCTGCATGGCCGTGACGTTGAAGGCGTTCCGGTGGCTCAGCCGCTCGGGATCCGCCTCCATTACCCCGATGGCCGCTCGGATCGCGTCGGGCATATACATCATGTCAAGGCGTGTGCCCTCCGCCAGGAAGCACGAGTAGCGCCCGGTCTCCACGGCCCTGTAGAAGATCTCCACCGCCCAGTCGGTCGTCCCCCCTCCCGGAGGCGCCCCGTAGGAGATGAGCCCCGGGTACCGGACCCCACGTGTGTCGACCCCATACCGATGGTGGTAGTAGTCGCACAGAAGCTCTCCGGCGACCTTGGTGATCCCGTAGACCGTCCTCGGGCGCATCACCGTGTCCTGAGGCGTCGGGTTCTTGGGGCTCTCGGGCCCGAATACGCCGATGGAGCTGGGTGTGAAGACCGCGCACCCCTGCTCCCGGGACACCTCGAGCACGGCCTCCAGGCTGCTCATATTCACGTGCCACGCCAGCCTGGGGTCACGCTCACCGATGGCAGAGAGAATGGCCGCCAGGTGGTAGACCGTGCCCGCATGGTGCCGCATCACGGCCTGCCCAACCGCCTTGGCATCCGTGGCGTCGAGCACCTGGAAGGGGCCCGATCCGGCCATCTGCGGGTCCGGGGAACGGATATCGGTCGCGAGGACGGCAGAATCCCCATAGACCTCGCGAAGCCTGGGGACGAGCCAGGAGCCGATCTGCCCGCCGGCACCCGTCACGAGAATTCGGTTCAAGGGAGGAGCTCCCGTTCTGGTCGTCTCGAGGGACGAAGCGGCCGAAATCTAGCCACCCCTCCAGCCAGAGGCGACCGCCCATCTCGAGGGCCCGCCCCTCGCAGGGGGCTCGACCGGGACCGGGAATCCGGCCGCGTCAGTGCCGGGCCGGTTCGTCGCGGGTGGCCTGGAGGCTCCAGGCGATGAAATCACGGAGGTCCTGGTTGGCGGTCACGATGTCCTCGGCGCGGAGATACATCATGTGGCCGCTACGGTATCCCTTCCAACGCATCCGGTCCTGCAGGCGTCCGGCGGGATCGAGATTCCACATCGTGTACCTGGCGCTGAAGTAGTCGGTGCCTCCGTCGTAGTACCCGCTCTGCACGAAGAGACGCAGGTACGGGTTCTCCGACATCGCCTGTCGCAGGTGCTCCCCCGTGGAATCCCCTTCCCGGTTCCACGGGCTGACCGGCCCGAACAGATAGTATTGCAGGTCCGTCTCGAAGCCGAGCACATTCCGCAGATAGTGGTTGATGGCCGGCGCGAAGGACTGGTTCCAGGCGCTCAGGGCTGGATCATAGTCGTAGGCCTCGCCAGCGTCCTGGCGATCCCGGCCGCGGTAGCGGGCGTCGAGCCGACCCACGGTGAGCCCCTGGTCTCGCAGGAGCTCCTTACGGAACTCCCCCACGGACGGCCTCAGGTTGTGGTCGAGGAACCACTGCCCCGAGACGCCGGCCCAACGGGCGGCCTCTTCCGCGATGGCCCGGCGCTGGTCGTCCGGGAGGGCACCCCCCCTGGCCAGAGCCGGCAGGTAGCGGTCGAGGGTCCACGCCTCCACCTCCGCGAGGATCTCTTCCAGGTCCCGGGCCTGCAGGCGGTCCTCGAGCTGACCGTGATACCACGCCGTCGCCGTGAAGTTGGGGAGGGAGAGGGCGTCGCCCATCGGTCCCTGCCGGGCGATTCCGAGGCCCGTGGGGGACACCAGGATCACGCCGTTGAGGTACATCCACTGTTCACTCTGGAGGGCGGCGGCCAAGCCCGACACGCGCGTCGTCCCGTAGCTCTCTCCGATGAGGAACTTCGGCGAGAGCCATCGGTCGTGGCGGGTCACGAAGGTCCCGATCCATCCCGCCAGGTATTCGATGTCCTCCCTCACACCGAAGAACCGGCTCCGATCCGCATCGCCGACGATCCGTGAGAAGCCCACATTGACCGGGTTCACGTAGACGATGTCCGTCACGTCCAGGATGGAGTTGGGGTTCTCCCTGATTCCGAAGGGCTGCACCGGGTAGCCCTCGTCGTCGATGATCAGCTGGGCGGGCCCCGTATAGCCGAGGTGCATCCACAAAGACCCTGACCCGGGCCCCCCGTTGAAGGAGATCGTGAGCGGACGACCGGTCCGATCGGACACGTCCGTACGCTCGTAGAACGTGTAGAGCAGGGACGCGATGGGCCGTCCGTCCTCCCCGAAGACCGGCAGGGTCCCCACCGTGGCACGGTAGGGGACCGTTTCACCCCGGATGGTCACGGTGTGATCGCTGACCACGGCGGTGTCCACCGGAAGGCGACCGTCCTGGGCCGTCAGGCCACCTGCCGTGAACAGCCAGGTGACGGCCAGAGCGGGAAGGTGGGTACGAACGTCGGGACCGGTCATGGGGTTCCTGGGCTGGAGGGATGGGAGGGGCCAAGGTGCCCACGGGCCGCGAGGCCGGTCAAGTCCGGAATACACCCTCGTCTGACATGATCTTCCGACACCCTTTCGGGGAAATCACCCGACGGAGGGGAGCCACTGTTTCCGTAGATTCCTGATGCGTAGGCGCCTCGCCGGCGCGCCTGCCAGCACCCGTTCTCGATCCGCGCATTCTTCGAAGGAGGCGCGAACCATGGGCCCTCGAATCCTGTCCCTGGCGCTCCTCGCGTGTTTCGCCGCGTCGGCCCAGGCCCAGACCTGTCCAAACGCCCCCGTGCCCTCCGTTTCCGACCTGTTTCCCGACACGGTCCAGGGGATGGAGAGGCAGTTCTACAACCGGATGGACCAGTGCTACACCAACGTCTACCGGCCCTCGATGGAGGCGGTGAAGTCCGGAGCCCTGTGGGCGGTGGTCAGCATTGAGCCGTCACCAGAGCCCTCACTCGGCGAGTCGGCCCAGGATCTCGCGGCCCACTACGCCGAGTCGGGGAAGGAGACCATCACCGTGACGGGGTGGCCCGTGGCGATCACGGCCAGTCCGGCCGGCCACGAGTTCACGGCTCTGCGCGGGTCCGTGCGCGTCGACGTGGTCGTGAAGGGAGGGGATGGAGGGCCCCACACGAAGGATCTGGCCGTCGCGTTTCTCCAGCGTATCCTGCCCCTCGTGCCCTGCGGTTGACGGACCGGCTTCCTCAGTCCCCCGCCTCCACGTACAGGTCGCCCCCCCGGTCCCTGAACTCCTCCGCCTTCTGACGGAGGCCGGCCTCGACGGCATCCCCCGCCTGCAGACCCTGCTCTTCGGCGAACCGTCGGATGTCCTCGGTGATCTTCATCGAGCAGAACTTCGGCCCGCACATCGAGCAGAAGTGGGCCACCTTGGCGCCCTCGGCGGGCAGCGTCTCGTCGTGATATGCCTCGGCGGTGATCGGGTCCAGGGACAGGTTGAACTGATCCCGCCAACGGAACTCGAACCGGGCTTTGGACAGCGCGTCGTCCCACTCCTGGGCCCGGGGATGTCCCTTGGCCAGGTCCGCGGCGTGGGCGGCGATCCTGTAGGTGATGACACCTCGCTTGACGTCGTCACGGTCGGGCAGCCCGAGGTGCTCCTTGGGCGTCACGTAGCAGAGCATTGCCGTCCCGTACCATCCGATCTGCGCCGCGCCGATCGCGCTGGTGATATGGTCATACGCCGGCGCGATGTCCGTGGTCAGGGGACCCAGGGTGTAGAACGGTGCCTCGTCGCACCACTCCAGCTGCTTCTCCATGTTCTCGCGCACCAGGTGCATCGGCACATGACCCGGGCCTTCGTTCATCACCTGCACATCGTGCTCCCACGCCGTGCGCGTCAGCTCTCCCTGGGTCTTCAGCTCGGCGAACTGGGCCTCGTCGTTGGCGTCCCGGATGGAGCCGGGCCGAAGACCGTCCCCCAGCGAGAACGACACGTCGTACGCCTTCATGATCTCGCAGATCTCGGGGAAGCGCGTGTACAGGAAGGACTCCCGGTGATGGGCCATGCACCACTTGGCGATGATGGATCCACCCCGCGACACGATCCCCGTCAGCCGGTTCGCCGTAAGGGGGATGTAGCGCAACAGCACGCCGGCGTGCACGGTGAAGTAGTCCACGCCCTGCTCCGCCTGCTCGACGAGAGTGTCCCGGAAGATCTCCCACGTGAGCTCTTCCGGCACGCCGCCCACCTTTTCGAGAGCCTGATAGATGGGCACGGTGCCGATGGGCACCGGCGAGTTCCGCAGAATCCACTCCCGCGTCTCGTGGATGTGCGGGCCCGTAGACAGGTCCATGACCGTATCGGCACCCCACAGCGTCGCCCACCGGAGCTTTTCCACCTCCTCCTCGATGGAGGAGCTCACCGCGGAGTTCCCGATATTGGCGTTGATCTTGACCTTGAACGCCCGACCGATGATCACGGGCTCGAGCTCGGGGTGGTTGATATTCGCCGGAATGATGGCGCGGCCCCTGGCCACCTCGGATCGGACGAAATCCGGGGCCACCTCCTCCCGGATGGCCACGAAGTCCATCTCCGGGGTGATGTCGCCCGCCCTGGCATAGGCCATCTGTGTCACCGCGCTGCCGCCTCGCCGGGTCCGACGTCGCAGCCCGTCCGGCATCTCCACTCCCTCCGCGGGCTCGCGCGAGCGGCCCGTCTCCCGGACATCCCGTGTCCGGATCCAATCCTCCCGGAGCAACGGAAGCCCAGCTCGAGCGTCCACATCCAGGGGTCCGCTGGTATCGTAGACGCGAAGGGGGGGCTCGCCTCCACCCAGGCGGATCTCTCGCATGGGGACCCGCACGCCCCGGCCTCCCTCCGTGTAGACCTTCCTGGAGTTGGGGAAGGCACCGGGGTAGTCGGTGCCCAGGTCCTCCGTATGGGGTGCGGTGCGGCGGCGTCCGTTGCTCTCGCTCATGGTCCCTGTACCTCTCTGGGCAGTCACGCGGAAGGGAGCCATGGCCGAGGCCACGAACGGAGGGACGTCGCGCCCTCCACGCCGCGCTCCCTCCGCCGGTCTAAACCGGATCAGGTTCCAAGGGTCATTCTCAATCCGGGCCGCGCCGGTGATGTCCTGGTCGCCGGCGGGCCGGGATGCCCCTGGCGGCTCTGGTAACCTACCGTGGAGGGGCACGGGGATGAAAGGTCAAGGGTCGAAGCTGAGGGGAGCCACATGGCCTTGACGATAATATGAATATTCATATATTTCTATGAAATCCTCCCGGAGGATGTGCTCCGGGTGCTACACGAGAGAGGATATCATGGCCGTGATCGAGCTGACGGACGCCAACTTCGACACCGAGGTGGGGAACGAAGGCGTCACCGTGGTGGACTTCTGGGCCCCCTGGTGCGGGCCTTGCCGCATGGTGGCTCCTGTAATAGAGGAGCTCGCCGAGGAGTACGGCGGCGAGGTCCGTTTCGGCAAGCTGAACGTGGATGACAACCAGCAGACCGCCGGCGTGTTCGGCGTCCGGTCCATTCCCACCATCGGGTTCTTCAAGGACGGGAAGCCGGTGGGGGCCGTCGTGGGGGCCTACCCGAAGGAGGCCCTCCAGGACGTTGTCGAGCGAGTCCGCAAGGGCGAGGTCGAAGCGGCCTGAGCGCATCGATCGGCGCAGCGCCGGTCACCTGCTCTGGAGCCATATAGCCGAGCGTCGGACGGACGCGCCGTTTCAGGGGGCACCGAAATGGGTTTCGACGGTGACGCCGCACGCCCTCAGGAACGCCGTCGGCAGCTCCCCACCGATGAACACGAACACCTGGTTGGCCGGCAGGGCGA
This sequence comes from Gemmatimonadota bacterium, assembly GCA_037387345.1. GTDB lineage: Bacteria > Gemmatimonadota > Gemmatimonadetes > Longimicrobiales > Gaopeijiaceae > SZUA-318. Next base: position 12,044 of record JARRLD010000068.1, on the reverse strand, counting down.
AGGACTCGCGTTCAGGTCCGGAGAGGAGCACGCGGTCTGGCCCGATCTCCTGAGGTACCGTGGACCATAGAACGTCGATCCTGCGCTGGGTGATGGCCTCCTGGACCCGTTCGTGGTTCGCCGGCTTGATGCGCGAGAAGCCGTCCCTCCGGTACGAGACCCGCACCTCGTTGCCCGGCTGATCTGCGAGAGCGAGAGCCGCCTCCACGGCCGAGTCGCCGCCTCCCACCACGAGGATCCGGTCTCCCTGATACGCCTCGGGCTCGCGCAGCGAGTACGACACGTGGGGCGCCCGATCCTCGCCGGGGACACCGAGCTTCCTCGGAACGCCCCGGCGTCCGATGGCGAGGATGACCCGCCGGGCCTCATACGCGCGATCACCGGCCGACACCCGGAAGTGATGGGAGCCCACCCTGTCCAACGACGTGACGGTCCGCCCCGTTTGCACCTGGAGGCCGGCCCTGCCGGCGATGTCCTCCCACAGGTCGATGAGCTCCTCCTTCAGAATCTGCCGAACCGGGAGCTTGCCGTATCCGGGCACCTTCACCGGTCGCGTCATGACCAGCTTCTTCCGGGGGTAGTGGCGCACCGTTCCGCCCAGGTCCTCCTTCTCCAGCGTCACGAAGCTCAGCCCGTGAGCCTGGGCGGTCAGTGAGGCGGAGAGACCCGCCGGACCGCAGCCGACGATGACCAGGTCCAGGAGCCCCTGCCCTCCTCCGCCGTTCTCGGAGAGGATCCCTTCGATACACTGCCTGCCCTGCTCGAAGGCGTTGGCGACCAGCCCCATCCCGCCCAGCTCGCCGACGATGTAGAGGCCTTCGACGTTCGTCTCGAAGTTCTCGCGCACCCTCGGCAGATCCACGCCGCGCTGTTCGGAGCCGAAGACGAGCTGGATCGCATCCATGGGACAGACCCGCTCGCAGAGGCCGTGCCCGATACAGCGGGCCGGCGACACCGCCACGGCCTGCCCGGTGCGGATTCCCAGCACCCCCTCCGGGCACGCCGACACGCAGTTGGAGATCCCGATGCATCCCGCCGGGTCCACCACCGGATGGAGGGACACCGGCTCATGAAGGCCGTACTTGAGGGCTTGGACCTGGGCCTCTTCGGTCTCCCGTTCCGTTCGCCGCAGACGCATCAGAAACGGCAGGCCCGTGATCAGCACGAGGGCTACCCCGACCCCGACGATGATGACTGCGTCGCCGTCCATGGTCAGAAGATCCGGTACAGCCTGAGGTCGACGCCCTCGCTCCTGAGGGCACCCATCCACTGCACCCGGACGCGCGCGACCACTCTGACCCCTTCGCCGAGACGCGCGTCCGCGGAAGCCACGGTGCCGTGGGTCGTGGTCACCCGGCCCAGATAATCAGCGTGGCTGAACTGGTAGCCGAGTCTGACCCTGGTCGAGCCCAGGTCCCGGGTCAGCGAAGGACTTCCGGCCACGACGTCCCCATTGGGCCCCGTCCATCGCGTCACGGAGCCCGACGCCCCGGTGCTCCCGAGGCCGGCGATCCGGTAGAGGACGAACGTGCCGGCGGTCCCCCACGTCCTGCTGCCCTGGACGTCCTCGTTGACCCCCACGTCCGCGGAGAGGAATCCGGTCTGGCCACGGACCGAGAAGCCCGCATCCAACCGATCGCTGCGCGGAGCGAAGGGCTGAAGGCTCCCGAACACGTAGCTCTCACGCCGGGAAAAGCCCGCGCGCACGGCGAACGGGCCGCCGACACGCAGGGATCCGCGTACGAGCATGCGGGAGAGCCGCCAGGCCCCGTCCGAAGGATCCCGGTCCATCTGGAGATCCTGGCTCAGGGTGAGGCGGCGCAGGGAGAGCCGCTGGCCCGCACCCAGGAAAGTGTGGGCAGCGAGCCCGTTCGAAGGGCGGAGGGTGTGGGCAGAGACGCTTCCTCTCCAACGCCACGAGCGGCCACGACGGTCCACGTCCATGAAGGCCGTCGCCTTGGGCCTCTCCGTGGAGGGGCGCTCGTTCCAACGCTCCGGCTCGAACCCGACGATGGCCCCCACGCCGAAGCCTCTTCGTCCCACTCGCACCAGGAGACCGTCCCAGTAGCCGCTGTAGGACTCGACGGGATTGCTGAAGCGGCCGAACGCCACACGCAGAGGCACGCTCTCGAAGTCCCTCTCGAGCTGCGCGGCATACACCCGGACCGATGTGGACGGCGCGATCACGGTACCGCTCGCGTGCCGGTGCGCGGCACGCAGGCTGGTCTTCAACGTGAAGCCGCCCACGGCCCGCGGCACCGTGGCGTCGATCCTCAGCACCGGCGTCGCGAAGGTCCGTTCCACCGACTCCGGATCCGTCTCACCCACGAAGGTCCGGCTCCGGCTGGCCGACATCTCGAGTCCTATCCGTCCATAGGGAGCCGGCGCGGAGGGCTCGGGAGCCACGGGGACGGCGCGCTCCGCGCCGGTCGGCGTGCCTGCGGGCGTGGGGGGCACCTCCTCGGCTGCGCGGAGCAGGTACAGCACGAGGGACGCCCCCCGCGTCACCGGGAACGGGTCCGACGCGAATGCCATCACCGACCGGTCCTCGGTGGCCGCGACGACCACCAATCGCCCCTCCGGAGACCCGAGGGTGTCCCGAGCCGCCAGCAAGGTGTCGCCCGACGCCAGACCGTGGCGCGTTCCGAGATCGACGTACAGGTTGCTGCCCGCCACCTGCCGGACCTGCACCGTCACTCGGTGGGTCTCCTGGCCTTCCAGGAGGGACGCGGTGCAGCCCAGCAGGAGCAGCGCCAGCGCGGCCCGGCTCATTCTCCTCGCCCCGTTGGATGGCAGGAGAGGCATTGGCCGCTCTCGTAGACGTAGCCCTGCTCCTCCCGGTGCTTCTCGTCCATCGCGGTCTGGGAATGTGCGTGACAGGTCAGGCACGAGAAGACCGAGAGGTCGCTGGGGTTGATGTGGCAGTCGGAGCAGTCGTTCCACCTTCCGCGGTGCGCCCCCGAGTTGATGGGGAAGAAGCGGCTGTCGTGCTCGAAGGTGGAGGGCTCCCACGCGGCCTCCGTATGACAGCTCACGCAATCCGTGGGAAACCCGCCCCCTCCGTGAACGCGGTCATAGTCGGTCTGGTGGCAGGCGACGCAGTCGTCCTGCCCCGCCGGCACACGGAATAGGAGTGCGTAACCGGGCACGATATGACAGCTCTGGCAGCGCAGCCCCTGGTGGGCGCCCTGGATCAGGAAGCCGCTGGACACGGTCGTGTGATCGAAGACAGGGGAGTCGGCCCAGCCCATGGCGTTGTGGCAGGCGGTGCAATCCGTGGGGTAGTCGTTGGCCACGTGGTCGATGGACACCGACGACTGGTAGTCCTCCTGGTGGCAGGCGATGCAGTCGGTGTCCAGCGCCGTGTACGCGCCCCCCACGTCAGAGGTGTGACAGCTCTCGCAGGTCACCTGGGCGTGGGCACCCACCAGGGGAAAGCTCGTGCGGGCGTGCACCTGCTCGCCTTCGACCGCGCCGAAGGAGCGAGGGTCGTGACAGTCGGCGCAGTCCTGCACCATCCGGCCCTGATGGACGTCCAGATGGCACCCTGCGCAGTCGTCCATGGCCACATCCAGGACATCGAAACGGAGGTCCAGATGGCAGGCGCCGCAGCGGATGTCGGCGTGGGCGCCTGTGAGGCCCACGCCGCTCCACTCCGCGTGCTGGAATGGCAAGGGCAACCGGAGGGGCGTCCAGCCCTGGTCGGTATGACAGGACGAGCAGTCGAGTCCCTCCGGAAGCGATCCGTGGGGATGGGGGCGCACCTGTCCGGACACGGGTCGGGCCGGCGCGACGCAAAGGGCCAATACAGGGCCAAGAAGCAGGAACATGTCGTGCCTTCTCACGCGGCACCTCCATGACAATCCACACACTGGTGGGGAAGAGGTCTGTACCGAACGAAGGATGCGCCCGAAGGATCCGACTCCGGCGTGTGGCAGCGGTCGCAGCTCACGTCCTCGTGGGCCCCGTCCAGGGGGTACCGGGTCGCGGCGTGGTCGAAGTCGGTGATGCGGAAGGAATCCCCGCTGTGGCAGGAATCGCAGCTTCGGCCCTCGAACTGTCCCCGGTGTGGATCCAGCGGCGCGTGGCAGTCCGAGCACGTCGTCCCCTCGAAGCGGAACCGTGGCATTCCCTGTTCCGGGACGTGGCACGAGGCGCAGGGAACCACCCGGTGCGCTCCGTCGATCACGAAGTCGGTTTCGCGGTTGTGACGCGCGATGTCGAAATCGGCAGGCAGCCACGCCACCTGTCCGTGGCAATCGTCACAGGTGCCCTGTTCCGGCCGATCGACAAAGGCGCCGTCGTGCTGATCCTGGTGACAGGCCAAACAGGAGCCCACGACCGGAGACGGATAGGCGTCCCCAGCCGTTCCCGGCTTGAACCGAATGCGGACCGCCGAGTCCGCAGGCGGACTCCGATGGCAGGACGCGCACGGCGCCGCCGCGTGCGCACCTTCCAGAAGAAATCCCGTGCCTCGGTGATCGAAGCTCGACTCGACGCGACCCCGGTCCACCCGCTGCCACCCGGAGGTGCTGTGGCAGCTCTCGCAGCGCCCGGGCATGGATCCGGAGTGCTCGTCCTCATGGCACGCGGTGCATCGGTCGGCGCGGACTCCGGCGTATCGGAGGGCGCCCTCCATCGCCGTCCCCGGAAGAGGACGGTGACATTCGTTGCAGGTGACGTCCCGATGAAGGCCTGTGAGAGGGTACGCCGTCTCGTCGTGATCGAACCCGTCGGCACCGGACCATCCGCCCTCGTCGTGGCAGTCGACACACGCCTGCCCGTCGAATTGATCGCCGTGGGGTGAGTCCGGGTTGTGACAGGCCGCGCAGGTGGTGGGGAGCCCCATGAACGTCCGGCCCAGCGCGCTCCCCTTCGCCTCGATGACGGCACGATCCGACACCAGCTCCGCCCGATGGCACGAGCGACACCCCACGGGGGCATGCTCTCCGTGAAGGGGATACCCGACCTGCTCCCCGTGCTCGAAGGCGAGGGAGTCCAAGCGGACCAGCGGGAATTCGACGCCGAAATGCTCCTTGTGGCACGTGTCACACTCCCGATCCACCAGGCGCCCGTGGTAGCCCTCTCCAGCTGTGATGGTCGAGGCCACGAGCTTGTGGCACTCGAGGCAGCGGTCGGCGTCCGTGCCGGACTGACGAAGCCGGTGGCAGCGGGTGCAGCTTCGGATGCCCTCCAGATCCCCGTGGGCGGCGGACAGCTTCCCCGGCGAGATCAGCTGAGCGGCCGCGGGCTCGGGGTGCGCTCCGAACGAGAGGAGCAACATCAACATCGACGTCCCTGCGGACACGCGGACCCGTATTGAGGCGACGACACCTCCCGCCCGGGACCCCCTCAGAAGATCCACGTGTACCCGAAGAGGACAGAGACCGTCACGTGCACGGCCAGGACCAGGAACATCACCGTCGCCAGGGGGAGATGGAGCACGTGCCAATAACGGAACAACCGCTGGAACGGCAGGAGAAACAACGCCTGCTGTCGAAGGCTACGCTGTTCCCTGGCCAGCTTCAACACCTGTCGCCGGACGTCTCGCGGCACGCCCCGGGAGCGGAGGTACGACCCCACGTGGCGCACGTGGCGGGCCCCCCGGACGTCCTCCGCCAAGGCGAACGCGACGGCCGAAACCAGGCCGCGGCCGCTCGGAGCCCCCTCCCAGGGGGCGAGCACGGCATCCACCTCGGATTCGGCCAGGCCCGATCGTTGGGCGATGTGGCGGGTGAGCTGGGTAGCGCGCTCCCGGACGGCCTCAAGTCCGAGGAACCGTCCGTTGACGGTCTTGGGAATGCGCACGTAGACGTATCGCCCCAGAACGCCGCTCGCCACCACGACCGCCATGCTCCAGAAGGCGATGGAGACGATGCCGCCGAACTTGAACGTCGTGTGGAGCAGGACCAGAAAGGGGCCCAGGGTGCATAAGAAGATGTGGACCTTCAGCCAGGTCCGGAGTGAACCCAGGCGAGAAAGCAGCGCCACACGCTTCCTCAATGTGTAGCCGATGACGCCGAGGGCGATCATCGCGCTTCCCACGATGCCCAACCCGTGGCCCACGAGGCCCGTGGGGGCAAACAACGGGGCGAGCTCCGAGAAGGCCCGCGCGTCCGCCGGAAGCAGATAGTAGTCGAGCCCGAGAGCCAGCGCGGTACCGGCGGTCCCGACCCAGAGGATGGTGAGCAGGAATGTGAGCAAGGTCTCCCCCCAAATGCGTGCGAGGAGCCACCTTGCAAGAGTCGGGCCCGCCGAGTCGTGAGGAACCACGTTCCACGCACAGGGAAAACCCTATCGGGCCCGGCAGGGATTTGCCCGCCTAATCAGGCCGGCCCGAGACACCACGACGGCCGCCAGGGCTGCCCGCGCCCCGCCCCGAGGCGGCGGGAGGCGCCCCTCTGGCGGGGGCGCTCTTCCCTCTCCGGCGGGGG
>JARRLD010000068.1:0-5581 GCA_037387345.1 Gemmatimonadota bacterium | reverse complement strand
CGGCCTCGGGCACGAGGGCTCGGACGGTGGTTCTGCCGCTGTTGGGCTCCATGCCCTGGACCCTTCCCCTGCGGGAGGTCAGGTCACCCATGACATCGCCCACATACTCGTCGGGCGTCGTGACGGCCACCTCGACCACGGGCTCAAGAAGCACGGGGCGGCACTTCTCGGCCACGTTCTTGAATGCGATGGAGCCCGCCATCTTGAAGGCGATGTCCGAAGAGTCCACCGAGTGGTAGGAGCCGTCGTAACACTCCGCCGAGAAGTCCACCATCGGATACCCCGCGAGCACGCCACGGTCTGCCGCTTCCTGGATGCCACGGTCCACCGAAGGGAGGTATTTGCTGGGAATCACACCGCCCTTGATGGAGTTGATGAACTCGTACCCTTCACCGCGAGCCTTCGGGGCCAGCCGGATCCGGCAATCTCCGAACTGGCCACGCCCCCCGGACTGCTTCTTGTGCCGTCCCTGACCCTGGCCCCTGGCCATGATGGTCTCCCGGTAGGCGATCTTCGGCTGCTCGGTTTCCACCCGCACCCCGTACTTCCGGCTCATCCGCTCGAACTGGATATCCAGATGGAGCTCGCCCAGCCCCCGGGCAATGGTCTGGCCGAGCTCGCTGTTGAAGCTCGCCGAGAAGGTCGGATCCTCCTCGTGGAGCTTGGGCAGGACTTCACCGAGCTTGTCTTCGTCATTGCGCGTCTCACCCCGGATGGCGATGGCGATATCCGCCTTCGGAAACCGGATCCTCTCCAGTGCCACCGGACGGTCCTTCTGACAGAGCGTGTCGTTGGTGTGGGTGTGCTTGAGCTTGGCCACCACGCCGATGTCCCCCGCGTGCAGCACCGGCACCTCGAGGCGATCCTTGCCCATGGGCATGGCGAGATGATTGAGCTTCTCCGTCGCCCCGTCCGTGGCGTTCACCACCTCCATGCCGTTGCTGATCTTGCCGGAGAACACACGAAAGAACGAGAGGTCCCCCACGTGGGGCTCGGCGGCCGTCTTGAAGACCAGCGCGGCGAGGGTGCCCTCGTCCGTGGCGTGGACCTCGACCTCCTGATCGAGACCGGGCCTGGTCGCGATCTCGACGTTGGCCTCCGCCGGACTGGGACACAGCTCGACGATCTTCCGGAGCAGGGCCCGCATGCCGTAGGTGAGGGTGGAGGAACCACAGAACACGGGGAACGCCTCATGGCGGGCCATCCCCCGGCCCATGGCCTCGATGGCCTCCTCACGGGAGATGTGACCCCCTTCGAGGTAGGCCTCCAACAGGGCCTCGTCGGTGGTGGCGAGGGTCTCCTGGAGCTCCGTCTCCCACCTGCCCTCCTTGTCCTGGTACTCCTCGGGGATGTCGGTCTCGTCGTACTCGCCCGTCGCCGTCCCCTGCTTGAAGATGTGCGCCTTTTCGCTGAACAGGTTGACGATGCCTCGGAAGTCGGCGCCCTCGCCCACGGGAATCTCGACTGGCAGGGCACTGGGGGTCAGCCGCTCCTTGATCTGTTGAAAGACGCCCTCGAAGTCTGCGTGCTCCCGGTCCATCATGGAGACGAAGAACATCCGCGGGATGCCGCGGGCCTCGCAGTATTCCCACACGCGCTCCGTGCCCACCTCCACCCCGGAGGTGGCGCTCACCACGATGATGGCGGCGTCCGCCACCCGAACCGCGGACAGAGCCTCCCCGGTGAAGTCGAGGTAACCAGGCGTGTCGAGGAAATTGATCTTGGTGTTCCGATGCTCGGCGTGCGCGGGAGTGAGCTGAATGGAGATCCCGTGCGCGTGCTCTTCAGGGGCGTGCATGGTCAGGGCGTGTCCGTCGTCGGCGCTCCCGTGGCGCTTCGACGTCCCGGCAACGAAACACAGCGCGTCGATCAAGCTCGTCTTCCCCGCACTACCGTGGCCCAGGACCGCGACGTTCCGAATGCGGTCCGTGGTGTACTCCTTGGCGGATGCCATCCCGCAACCTCCTGGGTGGATGAATCGGGGCCCCCGGAAGCCGTGGTTCTAGGCTCCGGCAGGCCCCGTGGGGTGCTCTCGGATGGAAAGATTGTAGAGCGGCGTCCAGAGGCGAGCAAGCCGGGAAATGCCTTACAGCCTCAACGCCGCGGGCGGAACGCGCTCCCCACGATGCCGGAGTCGAATAGCCCCGCCTCGCCGGTCTGGGCGTATCGATAGAGCGCGGCGGTGTAGATGCCCTTCAGGGCCGACGAGACCAGCGCCAGGAACACGTACCCCAACACGGCCACACCCACGGCCGGGACCACCGCCCCGGGGAAGACGGAGGCGGCGCCAGCGATGAGCCCGGCGGACACGACCGTCCAGCTCAGGCCCCCCAGGAAGATCGCCCAGCCCATGCCGAAGTTGCCCACGACCTGTTCGCCCCACGTTCGCCTGAACAGCGATGCGCTCTTCTTCACCGCGTCGATGGGTCCCAGGTCTTCCGTCACGAGGATCGGAACCGCCAGGTAGGTGGCCAGGTTCCAGGCCATGCCCACGAGCCCGACGGCGATACGACCGAGCAAGCCGGAGCGCTCGGAGATGGCCCGCAGCACCATACCCACGGTCGCCGCGATGGCCGCATATCCCAGGATGGTGCTCAGTCGGCTGAACGCGATGGCCAGTCCGTCCGACACGGTGGGGTCCCCTCCGTCCATGCGGATGAGCGCGGCACCCACCAGGGCCGAGTTGAAGAAGAAGATGACGGCGTACTGGACCAGGTAGAAGAGGAAGCCGAGGGCGTAGCCCAGATAGGACGCATCCTCCCCCTCGGCGAAGATCTCCCAGCCGCCGGTCACGGCCAGGGGAGCGATGAAGCTCACCGTGACCAGGACCGCTGCGACCCCGGACAACAGGGGGAACACCAGGAGCTCCTTGTCCAGCTTCAGCACGTTGGCGCTGGCCTTCACCAGGGTCCAGCTGTTGGAAAAGCTGCCTGCCATCGTCAACTCCCTCCGGTTGGAGTCTTCACGCGGCCGCGACGGACCGTTCTCTCCAGCTACGGTCGGCGGGCGCTCCTTCTTCCCTGCGGGGGCACCTTCCGGTTTACCGAGCCTGGTCTGCGGCGGCCTCGGTCTCCACCAGACGTCCGGACCTGAGCTCCAGCACCAGGCGATCCATATCGTACACGTGGTCGAGCGCCGCCAGGACCGCTCGGATATCCACCGCGACCGAACGATTCAGCTCAGGGAGGTAGATGTAATCGCCTGGCAGACTCTCGATGTTGCCGTCGAAGACCACGCCCACCACCTCCAGCTCTTCGTCCAGAACGGGGCTCCCCGAGTTGCCTCCGATGATGTCCGCGGTGGACACGAAGTTCAGGGGCGTGGACAGGTCGAGCTCCGGCGGCGGGCGCATCCAGCGCTCCGGCAGCGCCCAGTCCTCCTCTCCTCCATGGGAGAAGTGACGATCGTACAGCCCGTAGAACGTCGTGTGCCACGGTGCACGCGTCCCGTTGTAGTCGTATCCCCTCACGGCCCCATCGGCGATCCGCAGCGAGAACGTGGCATCGGGCGGCGTGTCGGTACCGTAGACCTCCAGCCGCGCCCGTCCCAGCTCGGCGGCGATGGCGTCCTCCTGATCACCGGCACCGGCCAGGGTGTTGTTGTACTGCACGAACGGCTCGAGCATGGCAATCATGGCCTGCACGGCAGGATCCTGCGGGCTCAGGGTCCCGCCCTCGGCCAGCCGCGTCGCCTCGGCCGAGTCGGCCAGGGCGCTCCCCGCGATGATCGCCTGCGCCGCCGCGTCGGGTGAGCGGCCTCTCAGCACCGCCCGCACGGCGGGGTGCTCTCCGCCCAGGTGCCGTTCCAGGTCGACCAGGCGTGCGGCCAGGAGGGCGGCGTCCAGCTCCGGGTGCACCTGGGGTACCTCCGAGAAGCTCTCCAGGGGGCCCTCGAGCTGCTCCGCCGTGGCTCCGTTCTGCTGCCCGATGATGATCTGGGTGGCCCAGAGCGCACGGATGAGCGTCGAAGAATCAAGATAGGGATTGCCGAAGGCCACGAAGGCTCCGGTGACGTCGGCGATCTCCCGCTTGTCTTCCTGGATCGCGGCGAGGCGATCGATGAGGTCGCCGTAACGCTCCTGCAGGGCCGGATCGGCATCGATGGCGGCCTGGAACCGGCGCTCGGTGTCACCCCGTCTTGCCAGAATCACCGGGTCCTCTAGCCCCGCGAGCTGTCCTGCATAGGCCTTCTCGGAGTTGCTGATGCCGAAGTACTCGTTTCGCAGGTCCCGGAGCTCTGCCTCCTCCGGATGGGACCGGATGAACGCGTCGAGCACGTCCATGCGGGACCGGAGAAGCTCGAGAAGGAACCGGTCGCCGATGTCCCGCCGGTACTCCAGCTCCGCCACGGTCTGGAGCCGGCTGGTGGAGCCCGGGTTCCCCACGATGAAGATCGCATCCCCGTCCTCCAGGCCATCGTCGTCCACGGGAAAATACGTGGTCGTCGCCAGGGGCTCGCCGTCGTCATCGTAGATGCGGAAGAAGGAGACGTCGAGGTTGTAGCGCGGGTAGGTGAAGTTGTCCGGATCGCCGCCGAAGAACCCGATCTGGACCTCGGGGGCCATGACCAACCTGGCGTTCGTATAGCGGCGGAAGACGTACGCCGACGTCCTGCCACCATCGTAGAGCGAAACCATCTCCACCACGATCCCGGCGTCTTCGCCACCCCGCTCGGTGGTGAGGCGTTCCTCGATCTCGTCGAGGATGCCCTCCCGGGCTTCGCCGCGGGCCTCCGGAGCCATGGCATCCAGCCGGCCGTTCACCTCCTCCGTCACGTCCACGATCTCGATGAGCTGGTCGGCCTCGAAGTCCTCCACGGCCCGCTCATCCGCCCGGTCGGTGGCGTAGAACCCCTCATCCAGGAGAGCCTCCCCGTCCCGCTGGACCTGGGTGACGAACTCCCGGGCGCAGTGGTGGTTGGTCATCACCAGACCGTTGGGTGAGACGAAGGACGCCGAGCAGCTGGGAATGCGGAGGGCTCCGAGGCGTGCCCTCTCGAACCACGACGCGTCCGGCCGGAATCCGTACGTCTCGCTGAAGTAGTCCGTGGGCGGGAGCTCGAAGGTCCACATCTTGCCCTGATCGAAGTCCCCGGCCTGGACGGTATCCAGGTCGACCCCGAACACCGGGGGCGCCATCCGCTGACCCCCGACCGTATCCGTGTTGACGAGGGGAAGCTCGGCACCCGGCTGCGCCTGAGCCGGTCCGGCCCGGGGAGCCGGCGGGGGAGGAGCAACGGCGGTCGGTCCTCCGCACGCGGACAGGGCCGCCGCGACCCCGAGCACCGCCGCGAAACGTTTCGTAAGGATTCCCCTCGACGTGGGCATGCTTCCTCTCAGTCTCGTGGTGGCGTGAACACCGTTGAACACCGCGGGGGGCTGACGGATCCAGAAACCTCGTCGGGAGATCCCGAGACTACAAGCGGGCCCCGACGGAGCGGGTCCGCCGGGGCCTCGGGCTTGCCTACGCGGCACGCCTATTCCCTGACACGCTCCCGGTGGACACCCGTGGCCCGCAGGATGTCCTCCATCAGACACCAGCGCGTGAAGGACGACTGAATCAGGTTCAACCCCACGAAGGCC
>JARRLD010000067.1:0-13606 GCA_037387345.1 Gemmatimonadota bacterium | reverse complement strand
AGGATCACCTGTTCCTGATCCTCCCGTTGGGTCCACCCGAAACCTATGGTGGCCAACGCGCGTGGTGGACCTCCTTCCGTGCGGGTGCACGTGAGGGCATGGTGAGGTCCACACCCTGCTTGTCCGCTCGCGGGCTCCGTTCTACGCTGTTCCCCCCGCCGGGTGCCCGGCCTCCCCTGCGTCCCTTCTCAAGACGAGCGACTCCCGTGAGGACGATCTTCCGAGCCTTTGTCGTCACACCCGCAGCCGTAGCCTTCCTCTTCCTCGGTCCACCGCGCGATGCCGTCGCCCAGGTCGATCCCGGGCTGTTCCAGTCCATGCGCTACCGGAACATCGGTCCGTTTCGTGGAGGTCGGGTGACCACGGTGACCGGGGTCCCGGACCAGCCGTTCACCTTCTACATGGGGGCGACGGGTGGAGGTGTCTGGAAGACCACGGACGCGGGCACCACCTGGGCCAACATCTCCGACGGGTTCTTCAAGACCACGGGCATCGGCGCCATTGCCGTAGCACCGTCGGACCCGAACGTCCTCTATGTGGGCACGGGTGAGTCTCCGGTCCGGGGTGTGAAGACCTCCCACGGGGACGGGGTCTACAAGTCCACGGACGCAGGAGCCACCTGGAAGCACCTCGGCCTCGAGGCCACGCGACACATCGGTCGGATCATCGTCCACCCAAGGGACTCGGACCGCGTGTACGTGGCGGCGCAGGGGAACCCGTGGGGGCCCAACGAAGAGCGGGGCGTCTACCTGTCGGAGGACGGCGGAGGAACGTGGGACAAGATCCTGTACGTCGGCGAGGACGCGGGCATCGTGGACATGAGCGCGGATGCCACGAACCCGGAGGTCATGATGGTCACCTCCTGGGAGTTTCGACGCCGGCCCTGGGTGGTGAAGAGCGGGGGCCCGGGAAGCCGGGTCTTCAAGACCACGGACGCAGGGGCCAGCTGGCGGGAGATCAACGACGGTCTACCCGAACTGAAAGGCAAGATGGGCGTGGCCATCTCTCCGGCGGATCCGCGGGTGGTCTACCTGGCGATCGAAGCCAGGGACGGACAAGGTGGCGTATACCGCTCCGACGATGGGGGCGAGGGCTTCCGCCAGGTAAGCGACGACGCCCGCACCTGGGCACGGGCGTGGTATTACATGCACATCATCGCAGACCCTGCCGACCCCGACGAAGTGTGGGTGCTCAACAGCGGCGCCATGAAGTCCATCGACGGAGGAGCGACGTACACGAGGATCCCCGACAGCCACGTCGATCACCACGCGCTGTGGATCAACCCCGACGACAGCGACATCATGATCAACGGGAATGACGGTGGGGCGTCCGTCACGCTGAACGGCGGCGAGACCTGGTCCAGCGTCATGAATCAGCCCACAGGGCAGATGTACCGGGTGATGACCGACGACCAGTATCCCTACCGGGTGTATTCAGGCCAGCAGGACGCCAGCGGGATCGTCATCGACAGTCGCAGCCTGGGGGACGGCATCGGACAGACCCACTGGACCACGATCCGGTCCGGAGAATCGGCCACGGTGGCCCTGGATGCGGAGAACCCGAAGTACGTGTATACCACGTTCTTCGCCAGCTTCCTCGGGGAGTGGGACCGGGACACCCACAACTACCGCATGATCAGACCCTACCCTGAGAGGGTCACGGGCGAGCAGCCCAGGAACCTCAAGTACCGGGCCAACTGGAATGGACCCGTGCTGGTGTCGCCCCACGATCCGGCGGTGATCTACTATGGGTCCCAGTATCTGATGAAGTCCACGAACCGGGGCACGAGCTGGGAGGTCATCAGCCCCGATCTCACCCGGAACGAAGAGGAGCGTCAGGGTCCCGGCGGTTATCCCATCTCCAACGAGCAGATCACGGCCGAGAGCTACAACAACGTCTTCAACATCGAGGAGTCCCCACTCCGGGAGGGCGTGATCTGGGTGGGCTCGGACGACGGCCTCGTCCACCTCACCCGTGACGGAGGCGAGACGTGGGCCAATGTCACGCCGGACGACCTGCCGGAGAGCATCATCAACGTGGTGGAGCCCTCGCCCCACGATCCTGCGAAGGCATACTTCGCCGCGGCGGCGTACAAGCTCAACGACTTCACCCCCTACCTCTACAGGACCGAAGACTACGGGGCGACGTGGGAGAAGATCGTCAACGGGATCCCCGGGAGCACCTTCGCCCGGTCCTTGCGGGAGGACCCGGACCGCAGGGGCCTTCTCTACGCCGGAACCGAGACCGGGTTGTTCGTCTCCTTCGACGACGGGGGGGTGTGGCAGGACCTGCAGCTCAACCTGCCCGAGGTGCCGGTCACCGACCTCCGCGTCCGGCAGAAGGACCTGGTGGTGTCCACCCAGGGCCGGGCCCTCTGGATCCTCGACGACCTCACCCCCCTCCATCAGATCTCCAACGCCGTGGGGGAAGCGGACGTCCACCTGTACGACCCCCGGGATCCCTACCGGAGCATCGCCCGGGGCTACTACGCCGAGGGAGGACCCGGACAGAATCCGCCCGAGGGTCTCCAGGTCCATTACGTGCTGAAGGCGCCGGTGGCAGACTCCACTCCCCTGTCCATGGAGATTCTGGACGCGATGGGTCGCGTGGTGTACGCCGAGCGAACCGACGACGATTCGCCGGCCTGTGAGGCCTCTCCTCGGCGGCGGACGCTTGCACGGCAACCGGGTGCCAACCGCTGGAGCTGGAACATGCGGGTGGGACGCTTTGCCTGTCTCGAAGAGATCACGGCGACGTCCCCCGATCTGAGCGCCTACTGGGCGGCCCCAGGGGCGTATGAGGTGCGCCTCACGGTAGGGGCCGTCAGCCGAACCCGGGGCTTCGAGATCCTCGTCGATCCCCGACTCGAGGGGATCGTCGACGACCCCGTCGCGGAGTATGGGCAGCTGGACCGTCTGTCCGCCTCCCTTTTCGAGGCGGCGACGGAGATGTCCCAGGGAGTTCTGGACCTCCGCCAGGTCAAGCAGCAGTTGGATTTTGTCCTGGAAGTCTCGGAGTCCGAATCGGTGACGGAGCAGGGGCGGGCGCTCGACGAGACCGTGGACGGCTGGATCGCCAGGATCCTCCAGAAGGAGCTGAGGACCTTCCAGAACGCCTATCAGCACGAAGCCCGGCTCCTCATGAAGTACAAGGACCTGCTGGATCGCATGGGCGGCGCGAACATTCCCGTGACGGATGGCGTGAGGGAGGTCACGGCGGACTACCTGACTCAGTGGAAAGAGATCCAGGCCGAGCTCCAACGTATCAAGAGCCAGGATATCCCCGCGTTCAACGCGGTGCTGCGGGCTGCGGGCCTGCCGGAGCTCTATCTGCCGAGGCCGGTGACCTGAGCCGAGGACCTCCCGGGAGGATCGGGGCCGCTACTCGACGCGCATGGCCTCGAGGGGGTCCACGCGTGTCGCGCGGCGCGCTGGTGCGAAGACGGCCAACGCGGCGACGAGGAGCAGGGTGAGGGCACCCGTGGCCAAACTCGCCGCGTCCGCGGGGCTCACGCCGGGGATGAGTCGTTCGATGAGGCGCCCCGTGAGGAGCGACCCAGCCAGTCCGAGCAGGATGCCGACGACGGCGATCGCCAGGCTGGTCCGGGCCATGAGGGTGATCACGTCATTGGCCCGGGCGCCGAGGGCGACACGGATCCCCACCTCCCGGGTGCGCCGTGCCACCGCGTAGGAGACCACGGCGTAGACACCTACGGCGGAAAGGATGAGCGCCATCAGCGCGAACGTGATGAGGATGAGGGCCTGGAACCGCGGCTGCACGAGCTCGCGCTCGGCCGCGCGCGTGAGGGCGAACGGCGTACCCAGGGACACGTCTGGATCGGCGTCCTTGAGGACCCCGATCACCGCGTCGGCCACCGACGTGGGATCGCTGGCGGCACGCACGAGGAAGAACGTCGCGACTCGCCCCAGCTGACGGTTGGACCAGTAGATCTCGGGATAGGGGGCCTCACCGGGGACCATGGGCTGCGCGTCGGTCACCACGCCCACCACCTGGAAGCTCAAATCCAGCTCGGGCAGACGGATGGTCCGGCCCAGCGCGTCCTCCTCCGGCCAGGCTCGTCGGGCCAGGCTCTCGTTCACCACTGCCACGCGAGGTCCCTCCTCGACGTCGTCCTCCGTGAGCTCCCGCCCGCGGACCATGGGGAGCCCCAGCGTCGAGAAATATCCGGGCCCGATGTCGTACCACCGGGCGGTGGGCAGCACCGCGCTCGGGTCGATGCCCTCCACCTCGAAGGGAGTCGCTCCGTCCCCTCCTCCGAAGAGAGGGCCGGCCGAGGCCGAGGTCGCCGACACGACGCCCGGGATGGCTTCCATGGACTCCTCGACCTGACGGAACACGGAGACGAACTCGCCCCGGGACGTATACTTGCCCGGATCCAGGAAGGCGCTCACGGCCAGCAACGGCTCCGGGTCGAAGCCCGGGTCCCATTTCAGGTACTCCATGAAGCTGCGGGTGAGGAGCGCTGCGCTGCTCAGGAGCACGACGGAGAGGGCGAGCTCGGCCAACACGAGGCCACTCTGCAGCCGGGTGGAGCGGACGAGATCACCAGAGCGGACGGAGCTCTTCAGGGCCTCACCCAGGTTCCAGGACGTGACCCGCAGGGCCGGAAGAGCGGCGAACACCATGGTGGCCGCCGCGGAGAGGAGAAGCGTGAACAGCAGCACCCGCCCGTCGAGGGTCACCTCGTCCAGGCGGGGAATTCCCGGCGGTGCCAGGGCGAGGAGCGCCCGCACAGCGCCGGCCGACAGCAGCAGGGCGAGCCCTGCCGCCAGGCCGGAAAGCACCAGGCTCTCCACGAGGATCTCCCGGACGAGCCGGGTTCGCTCCGCACCCATGGCGGCTCGGACGGCCAGCTCCTGGCGGCGCCCGAGGCCCCGGGCCAGAAGCAGGTTCGCCACGTTGGCGCACACGATGAGAAGGAGGAGTCCCGCGGCTGCGAGAAATGCCAGGAGCACCGGCCGCGTGTCCCCGACGACGACACGGAGCAGGGGCTCCACCCGGAGCCGCCACTCGTCGTTCACCTCCTCGTACCGCTCCCGCAGTCCCGCATAGATCCCCGTGAGCTCCGCCGAGGCAGCGGCCACCGAGGAGCCCTCCGCCAACCGGCCGATGGCGCGGAATCCCCGCCAGCGGCGGATCTCCGGGTCCAGGGGGCTGAAGTGCGGAGGCCGCCATACCTCGATCCCGCCCAGGTCCAGGGGAAGGTCGAAGCCCGGCGGCAGCACTCCCACGATCCGGACGGTCTCGCCACTCAGGCCGACGAGCCGCCCGATGACGTTTTCGTCGCCGCCGTAGCGGGTCGTCCAGAAGGCGTGGCTGAGAATCGCGACATCGTCTTCGTCGGCACCGTACTCCGCGTCGGTGAAGAGGCGGCCGAGAACGGGCCGGACACCCACCGCACGCCAGAAGCCGGCGGTCGCGATGCCGCCCCTGACCCCTTCGCTGCCCTGGTCGTCCGTCAGGGCGTAGGGCCAGCCCCGCACGATGCCGAGCTCGGCCAGCGTGGACGATCCCTTCCGGAAGTCCTCCGTATTGGCGGGAGAGGCGATGCAGGCGCCGCCCATCCGGGGATGGTCCTCACAGACGATGACCAACCTGTGTGAATCGGGGAGGTCGAGGGGCCGGAAGACCACCGAATCCACGATGGTGAAGATGGCCGTGGCCGCCGTCATGCCGATGGCGAGGATGAGCAGAGAGGGAAAGGTGAAGCCGGGGCTCCTGAGCAGAGACCGGAGTGAGAGCCGAATCTGCCGTACGATACCTGCCATCCCGTCCCCCCTCGCCATCCCTCGTTTCACCTCGCCCGGCCGTGGCGCCGGGGCGAACCCGCGATACCTCCTTCCCCTCACCCTCCGGAGCCCGTAGCCCAGGGACAGCCGCACGGACTGGGTCCAGTACCAGCGACGGGCTGCCCACGAATGGCTTCCGGCCTCCTCCCACCGCTGGCCGTACATCTCGTGGAGATCGCCCAGCACGCTCTCGCGGATTCCGCCGGCAGGAAGAAAGAACGAGAGCAGGACCTCGGCGGCCCGGGGCGGCGGCGGCATCCGGTCAGGACCCGTCACCACCGCCGGCGAGCTCCAGGCCGTCCCAGATCCGCATCCACTCCTCGCGGGTGCGCTCCAGCGCCTCACGGCCCTTTGCGGTGACGCTCATGAACCGCTTCCGACGGCCGCCACGACCCGGTTCGGGATCGGCCAGACGGGACAGGATCATGCCCTTCTCCTCCAGACGGTCGAGCGTCGTGTAGAGGGCGCCGGGACTCACACGGCGATCGGATCGCTCGATCAGGGCTTCGAGGATCGTGGTGCCGTAGCCCTCTCCGTCCATACGGAGCACGGCCCAGAGCACCCTCTGCTCCAGCTCGCCCAGGTACGTCTTGGTGCCCATGTCGTCCGGTGGCCTCCGTCGGACCAAGTCTACTTTCTAGAGTTGGATGATTCTACAATCTAGAGTTGCCGCGTGTCAAGGGAGCGTTAGTGTCGAGGGCAAGGTGAGCCGAAATCCGACGTTCCCGCGCCTCCCTTCCCGGAGGGGCGACGGGATTCAGGGTGAGGAGCCGCCGATGAAGCGGCATCCGCGGGACACGAGGAGCGACCATGGGAGACAGCACGTCGGTATGGCCGCAGGGTCGACCTGTGGTGGGGCAACGAGCGGAGCGCGCGCGTCGCGTGGAAGCCGAGGACATCCGCCGCTTCACCGACATGAGCGGTGACGAGAATCCGCTCCACTACGACGAGGAGTTCGCGAGGGGGACACGCTTCGGCGAGATCATCGTCCAGGGCGGGGTCACGAGTGCCATACTCAACGCCGTCGTGGCGGAGGATCTGCCCGGTCCGGGAACGGTCTTCCTGCACGTCGACTGGAGCTTCAAGGCTCCCGTTCGCCCGGGCGACGTCATCACGGGGGCGGTGGAGGTGCTCGAGACACGGGAGGACAAGCCCATCACCCGGCTCCGGACCACGGTTACGCGGGACGATGGGACCATCGCGCTCCAGGGCACAGCCCTGTGCTACACCATGACGCCGGCCCCCTGACCGCCCTGGCCCAGGGCGACCGCCCTGGGCCAGGGCCCCCACCGTCCCCCGCAGGGCGGTAGAAGAGTCGAGGAGGCCGCTAATCTCTCACTGCCTGGAGGATCCTCGACACCAGGTCACCGATTCCCGGAGAGAGCAGCCAGGACTGGCTGGACGAATCGCAGGTCATGACCACGACCAGGTCCAGCTCGGGAACGATGAAGATCATCTGGCCACCGGCTCCCTTGGCGCCGATGACGCGCCCTTCGTCGTAGACCCACCAGTAGTACCCGTAGTCACCGTTGGCTCGAATCTGCATGGATTCCTCGAGCCACTGTTCCGAGACCACGCGCCGGTTCTGCCAGGTGCCCCCCTGGAGGACCATCTGACCGATCCTCGCCATGTCCCGCGGCCGAAGCCAGAGGCCGATGGCGCCGAAGGTGACGCCGTCCCCGTGATGCTCCCACCGCCAACCGGTGATTCCGAGAGGTGCGAACAGGCGCTCGGCCGCAAAGGCTTCCAGCGAGCGCCCCGTCGCGGTCTGTACGGCCGCGGACACCAGCTGAGGGCTGTCGTCGGTGTAGTAGAAGCTCGTCCCCGGATCGGAGACCAGGGGTTGGTGCAGGATCTTCTCCACGCTGCTGCCGTCGGAATACATGAACGCCCCCGTGTCCTCGTCGCTGTAGGGAGCGAGTCCGGTTTGCATCGTGAGGGCGTGCCGGAGCGATAGGCTCCGTTTCCGGGGATCGTCGTCGAAGTGTTGCGGCATCAGGTCGAACAGGGGCACGTCGACGGAGGGCAGGAGCCCGTCGTCCAGTGCGATGCCCGCCGCCAGCGACGTCACGCTCTTGGCGACGGATTGGACGTTGTGGTATCGCTCCCGGTCCGCGCGGTCCCGGGCGTACGCCTCGGCGACCAGCTTCCCGTGTCGCACCACCAGGAGCCCCCGCGCCGTGGGAAAGCCGTCCTCGCGGAAGAAGTCGCGGTAGATCCCCTCCAGCATCTCGGGATCAAGCCCCTCGTCGGCGGCTCCCGAGACCTGCCAACCGTCCGAGAGCGCTTCCGGCTCGTAGCCCTCGTAGTCCAGCTTCAGCTCCGGGTCCGTCAGACAACCCGTGCACATGATCGTGAGGCCTGCCTGCAAGGCCCATCGCGTTGCGTTCTTCATGATCTCCTCCTCCCCACCCGGGATCAGAACGGCCACGGCATGGAGATGCCGAGGCGGTACGTGAGAATCGTCACCGGCCGGGACGACGGCGCGGTGTCGCGGATGTACTCCATCCGCAGGAAGACGTCGTGCCTCAAGGCTCCTTCCCGGTTCCGGGAATAGACCAACCCCAGATCCAGAGCGAGATGACTGGCAGGGGATGCCAGACGGGGCTTTCCGTGGATTTCCCGCAGGATCCAGCCGGGGGCGGGATTCACCTCCCGGTATCCGAACTCGCTCGGCGGCCGGGACACCAGCGCCAGCACCGGAGCGTCGACCTCCAGCTGCAGGGACCGGCCCGCTCCGAAGTCGTGCTCCAGCAGGGCATCGACGCCGAGGCGGGTGGAGGTGAGCCAGTAGACGTGCGCCTCGTCCCACTGCTCGTAGAAGGCCCAGTGGGTGCTCCAACCGGCGGTGCCGCCCAGGAACAGCGACGTTGTGCGGCCGGGTCGGCTGACGCGCCAGCCCATCCGCAGATCCAGATTCGGGCGGGCGACCAGGGATCCCCGCTCGGGAGCGTAGCGGTCGCCGAGACCGGCGACGAGAACCGAGAAGGTGATCCGGTGGCGCCGGTCCGGATTCCCGCCCTGCCGGAAGAACCCCAGTGTCAGGGACGCACCCCCGTGGCGGATGGCATTCAGCGCTTCGTCTCGGATCTGGTAGTCGGTGGCGGCGAGGCTGATCCCGAATCCGGCTCTTCCCGGCCCCAGGTTCTGACACGCCGTTGAGGCCGCCGTGGCGGCCAGCAGAACAAACGGTATGAGGTATCGACCGCCCAACATGTCACTTCCTCCTCCGGAGCGCGGACCGGGAGGGAAGCCGGCTCCGATCAAGTTGCGTCGTTTGCCCAGGACACGACGCTCGCGCCGTTTTCTACCAATCGGATGGGGGAGGAGCCGGCCGGAGGCGGCTCCGGGGAGGACGTGGCCTCAGCGGCCCGGGACGATCACGGCCTCGGAATCGTTCAGGACGCATTCGGCGCCGCTTACGTCGCAGAGAGCGAGAACGACGTCCTCGAATCCTTGATCGTCGAAGCGTGCGGTGATGCGCAGCCGCCCCAGGGCCTCGTCCCGGACCTCCACCGCGCGGCCGAAGTGCCGGCTCACCTCCCGGGCGGCTTCGGCCAGCGGAGTCGCCTGGAACACGAGCAGCCCATCAGGCCAGTCCAGGAGCGAGAACACGTCGGGGACGGACTCCGCTGTCGGCGCGTCTCCCTCGGGTGCGTGCGCCACGAAGCCCGCGCCCAGCTCCACCCGGCCGTGCTCGTTGGAGACCGATACACGTCCTTCGACCACGACCACGCGCACCGCCCGCTCTTCCTCAAAGACCTCGAATCGGGTGCCCAGCACCTGCACCTCCGAGGTTCCCGCGAGCACCCCCAGGGGGCGCTCGGAGTCGTGGGTCACGGCGAAAAACGCTCGCCCCTCGAGGCTCAGGCTCCGGACCCGATCCAGGCTCCACTCCTCCAGGCGGCTGCCCGGGGCAAGCTTCACCACGGTACCGTCCCCGAGGACCACGGTCCGCGTACCGGGTCCCTCGGCGACGTAGGTCGCCACGGGCGCACCGGCCCCGGTCGGCCCACCGACGAACCGGACGACCAGGACGACCGCCGCCACCGCTGCCGCCAGCGCCAGCACCCGGCGGCGGGATCGGCGGCCCGCCCCCGAGAAGAGAAGTCCGATGGACGTTCGGGGGCCTGCACCCCCTTTGCCTGCCGACTCTGCCCGGGTGATGATGGACCCTGCGGAGGGCACGGGAGGCGTGTCGGGCTCGGGAGAAGGCCGGGTAAGGGACCAGATGTCCTCGGTTGCCTGGAAGTGGGCCTCGTTCCCCGGGGACTCCCTGCGCCACCGCTGGACCCTGGCCTCCTCGGAGACGGAGGCCGTTCCCTCCAGCACCTTGATGATCAGCTCGTCCACGGAGCGCCTTCCCTGGGTGGATGGATCCTTCCTATCCTGACACGACCGAGTAGCCGGTGCTCTACCAACGGCTCGACGAAACCCCGGTGGTCGGTCATCGCGACGCTCCCTCCGGCAGATGGGGTCGAAGTGCCCGTCGGAGGTCCGCCAGAGCCAGACTCATCTGATTGGCCACGGTCTGGGGGGAGACGTCCATGACCTCGGCGATCTCCCCGTACGACAGGCCGGCTTCGCGAACCAATCGGAACACCTCCTGCCGCCTGGGGGGAAGGGCCGCCACGGCCGCTGCCGCCGCCCTTTCGAGCTCGCTGGCCGCCGCCTCTTCCGAAGGTAGCGCCGGGGGGGCGGGGCCTCGAAAGGCCTGGGCCGCTCTGCCTCGGCGGGCCCGACGCCTCATCTCATCCAGGGCGGCATTGCGCGTGATGGTGAAGAGCAACGACCGGACCGATCCTTCGACCTTCCATCGCGTTCTCCGGGCCCACAGGCGAACGAAAGCATCCTGCACCACGTCCTGGGCGTCTTCGGGCTCGGGGAGCAACCGGCGGGCGTAGCGGACCAGTCGGGCCCAGTGGGTGTCCAGCAGGCTCTGGAGGGCGGCCGGATCGCCCCCCCGGACGCGCTCGAGCAGCTCGCTGTCCGGCGAAGGCCTGTGTTCCTCCATCGCACAAGGGCTCCTGCTGGTTTCCGCGTCAGGGAAGAGGGCTGGGACCCGGGATGGCCTCGGGATCGACCCTCCGCCCGGCGGCCGCGGAAGTAATGGCGCGCGGGCGTGGCTGCGGCAAGTTTGAGTCAGCCTCCGGAGCAGCGTGCAGGGGGACAGCGACGAGAAGGAGGGAGACCATGGGCAGGGAAGGCCGGGTGGGGCGCGCGGAACCTGGATGGATCCGTGCTGCCTGCCTGGCGAGCGTGATGGTGCTCTTCCTCGCCGGATCCCCGACGGTCGCCGCCCAGTCGGTTCTGGACCGCCGCGCCGGCCTTTCCGTACGTTCCGCTCCCCTCAGCGATGCGCTGCGTCAGCTCCAGCGAAGCGCCAACGTGTCCCTGGCCTACAGCCCCGACCTCCTTCCGCCGGGTCGCATCGTCTCGTGTGTCTGCGAGGACCTGACGGTTCGCCAGGCCCTGGAGCGGCTGCTCCGGGGCACCGACCTGACCGCCCTCGCCAGCGGTACACAGGTCCGCCTGGTGCCTGATCGGAACCGGAGGGAGCGCGAAGGCGGCACCCTCATGGGCAGGGTGCTGGACGAGGAGGGGAGGCCTGTGGTCAACGCCATGGTGCAGGTGTCCGGTGGCCCGGGAGCGCTGTCCGACGATCAGGGCCGATTCGTGGTGCGTGGCGTCGCCCCGGGGATTCATGACCTCACCGGTACCTCCATCGGGTGGCGCGCAGCGAGCGAGGAGACGGTGACGATCGTGGCCGCCGATACGACGCTGGTGACGTTGCGCATGGTGCGCGCACCCGTGCCGCTGCCGGAGGTGCTCGTGGCGCCGGGGACCTTCGGTGTCCTGGAAGACGTTTCGCCCGGAGTCGTGCGCTCCCTCACACGCGAGGAGATCCAGACCCTGCCCCAGCTCGGCGAGGACATCTTCCGGGCGGTACAACGGCTTCCCGGAGTGGCCTCCGACGACGTCTCCACAAGGCTCGTGGTGCGCGGTGGCCCGGACCGGGAGCTCATGGTCCTTCTGGACGGTCTCGAGCTCTACGAGCCCTACCATCTGAAGGATTGGGATGGCGTCCTCGGCATCGTCGATCTCAACGCGCTCGGGGGCGTCGAGCTCATTGCGGGTGGGTTCGGTGCAGACCGCGGAGACAGGCTCTCGGGGGTCTTCGACATGACCTCCCGGACCTCGACAGGGGAGGCACGAACCACGGTGGGTCTGAGCATCAGCAACGTCACGGCCATGAGCCGGGGTGGCTTTGCAGGCGACCGCGGAGCGTGGCTGCTTTCGGGGCGCAGGGGCTTCGTGGACCTGGTGATGGACCTCGTGGGGGAGAGCGATCGGCTGTCGCCGCGGTACTATGACGTGTTCGGCAAGCTTCAGTACCAGGTGTCCACCGATCACGTCGTGAGCGCGCACGTCCTTCGTGCCGGCGACGCCTTCGTGTTGGCCGACGCGCCGTTCCAGGGAGCGGACACCCTCGACTTCGTCAGTGGCTGGACGAGCAGCTATGGATGGGTGACCTGGGACGCGACGCCAGGCTCGATGCTGAGGGCCCGCTCGATGGCGTGGGTGGGCCGACTGAGCAGGGAGCGGACGGGCTTCCTGGTCGACCTCAACGAGGCCCCGCTTCGAAGCAGCGTGGACGACGACCGCGCGTTCGGGTTCGGAGGGCTGCGGCATGATCTGAGCGTCGAGCTCGGGGCCGGTGCGCTGCTCAGGGTTGGGGCCGAGGTGAAGCGGATGCGCGCCGACTTCGCCTATGCCGACCAGACCTGGACCCCTTTCGTCACGTCGGAGAACACCAGAGGGGTGTGGGTGGACAGCACCTCCGTCGATGTGGAACGGTCCGGATACGAGGCGAGCGGTTATCTGGCTTTTCGGGCGCGCCCCGAGGAGCGGCTCACCGCAGAGGTCGGCCTCCGGTACGACCGGATGTCACACACACGCGAGCAGGACGTCTCTCCCCGGGTCCTGGCGGCTCTGGAGGTGTCACCGACCACGACGGCGCGAGGCAGCTGGGGCGTGTATCGACAATCGCAGGGCGTCCACGAGCTCGAGGTGGGCGACGGGCAGACCGCGTATCATCCCGCGGAGCGTGGAGAGCAGGTGGCGCTCGGCCTGGAACGCAGGCTGGGGCGGGGACTCGACCTCAGGGTGGAAGCCTACCAGCGGATGGTGGCCGATCGGAATCCTGTCTACGTGAACGCGGAGGAGGAGCTGGAGGTCTTCCCCGAGGCCGCCGGCGACCGGCGCAGGATCGATCCCGGCCGGGGCCGAGCCCGGGGGATCGAAGTCGTGCTGGAGCGGAGGACGGGGGGCCCCTGGACCTGGACCGCCTCGTACGTCCTGGCCGTCGCCGAAGAGGAGCTGGAGGGCGGGTGGGTTCCGACGAGGTTCGACCAGCGGCATTCCGTGGGGTTCTTTGCCAGCTATCGCCCCGACAGGCGCTGGAACGTGTCCCTGGGCTGGCGATACCACACGGGATGGCCGGCCACGTCCTGGACATACTCGGTGGAAACGCTGGGCGACGGGTGGAATCACTGGACCCGCGAGTACGGCCCGTTCCGAGGCGCGCGCCTCCCCTCGTACCATCGGCTCGACCTCAGGGTGAGCCGGAGCTTCGACGTCCAGGGCAACGAGCTCCACGCCTTCCTCGACCTGTTCAACGTGTACGACCGGCTCAACCTGGGCTCGTTCGCCTATGACGGGACCTACGAGAACGGGGTCCTGTCGGTGACTCGTGTCCCCGGTCGGGAGCTTCTCCCCTTCCTGCCCACCTTCGG
>JARRLD010000066.1:0-27772 GCA_037387345.1 Gemmatimonadota bacterium | reverse complement strand
GGGTGTCCGACTGGACGTCCTGGAGGTGGATGGCCCCGAGATCAGCGTCCGAGCCGGGGGACGGGAGTGGACCCTGGATCCCGTGTCGGCCCAGAACGTGACCGTGCGGCATCTCCCGCACGGGGAGCGGGCCCCGGAGACCGAGGTCACCCTGGCGGACGCGAAGCCGGGAGACGCGGTGGAGGTCATCGGGATCTCTCCGGCGTGTCAGGGGATCCAGCGGCGCCGTCTGCTGGATCTGGGTCTGGTGCCGGGGACGCGGGTCACCGCCGAGCTCACGAGCGCCTCGGGTGATCCGGTGGCGTACGATATCCGGGGAGCCCTCATCGCCCTCCGACGGGAGCAGGCCTCCTGGATCCGCGTCCGACCCGCCCGCCAGGGCAAGCTCGAGGTGGTGTGATGGCCGCCCCGGCCACATCCCCGTGCGTGGGCTGCACGGAGCACCGTCAACAGAGTCTGGTGCGCCTGGGCCTCAACCCCGACAAGTGGGACGTGCTCATCGCCCTCGCAGGGAACCCCAATGTGGGGAAGAGCACGGTGTTCAACGCCCTCACCGGCTTGCGACAGCACACCGGGAACTGGCCGGGCAAGACGGTCGTCCGCGCCGAGGGCGCCTTCGCCCACGCCGGTCACCGGATGAAGGTGGTCGACCTTCCGGGGACGTACTCCCTCCAGGCCGGGAGTGAAGACGAGGAGGTCGCCCGGGACTTCATCCTTTTCGGGCGTCCCGACGTCACCGTGGTGGTGGCGGACGCGACCCGGCTGGAGCGGAACCTCAACCTCGTCCTCCAGATCCTGGAGATCACGGATCGGGTGGTCGTGTATCTGAACCTGGTTGACGAGGCCCGGAGGCACGGCATCGCGGTGGACGTCGGAAAGCTCGAGTCGGAGCTGGGTGTGCCCGTGGTGCCTGGCGTCGCCCGGGAGGGGATAGGGATCGACGACCTCCTGCACGTGGTGACGGAGGTCGCGGAGGGAACCCGTCCGACCTCACCCCACCGGGTCGAGAACCATGCTCCGCAGGTGGAGCAGGCGATCGACGCGCTCGCTCCCGTCGTCGATGCGGCGTTCTCCTCGGTGCCCAACTCTCGATGGATCGCCCTGCGGCTCCTGAACGCGGACGAGGCCGTGGTGGAGGCGGTGCGCTCAGGGGAGCTGGGCCACCTGGACGGGGACGGACGGAGCGCGACGGTCGACACCCCTCCGCCGGAGGAGCGGGAGCGGGTCCTCGCCAGGGCCCGGGATCTGCGATGGGAGCTTCCCGCGGACTTCCACGACTCCATCATGGAGCACACCTACGCGGCAGCGGAGCAGGTGGCATCGCGGGCCCAGATGAAGGGCTTGAAGAAGGTGGGATTCGACCTGGATCGGAAGGTGGATCGGCTCCTCACGAGCCGCTGGCTGGGTTTTCCGCTCATGCTCGCGATCCTGGCCGCCGTCTTCTGGATCACCATCGAGGGAGCCAACGTACCGTCCGGGCTGCTCTCCGTCCTTCTCATCGACACGGCCCATCCCTGGCTCGTCGCCCTCGGCGACGGCCTCGGCATGCCCTGGTGGCTGAGCGGGTTCCTCTTCGACGGGGTCTACCTGGCCACGGCGTGGGTGGTGAGCGTCATGCTCCCGCCCATGGCCATCTTCTTTCCGCTCTTCACCTTGCTGGAGGACTTCGGGTATCTGCCGAGGGTGGCCTTCAACCTGGACTCGCTGTTCCGGCGGGCGGGAGCCCACGGCAAGCAGGCGCTGACCATGTGCATGGGCTTCGGGTGCAACGCGGCCGGCGTGGTAGCCACCAGAGTCATCGACAGTCCCCGCGAGCGTCTCATCGCGATCATCACCAACAACTTCTCGCTGTGCAACGGGCGATGGCCCACCCAGATCCTCATCGCCACGATCTTCGTGGGGGCGCTGGCTCCCGCCCGTCTGGCGGGGTTGATCTCTTCGGCCGCGGTGGTGGGGGTCGCGCTGCTCGGGATCGCCGCGATGTTCCTGGCATCCTGGGGGTTGTCGCACACGGTCCTTCGGGGCGAGGCCACGAGCTTCAGCCTGGAGCTTCCCCCGTACCGTCCCCCGCGTATCCTCCAGACGCTGTACAGATCGGTCATCGACCGGACCCTCATCGTCCTGTGGCGCGCCGTAATCTTTGCCGTACCGGCGGGGGCCGTGATCTGGCTCGTATCAAACATCCACGTGGGGGACATGAGCCTGGCGGAGCACGCCGTCGGTTGGCTGAATCCCATGGGAATGCTTTTCGGTCTGAACGGCGTGATCCTCCTGGCCTTCGTCGTGGCCATACCGGCCAACGAGATCGTCATCCCCACGGTGCTCATGCTCACGGTCCTGACTGCGGGCCTGTCCGGTGGTGCGGGAGCGGGTGTGATGTTCGAGCTCGACAGCGTCGCCGCCACCGGAGACATCCTGCGGGCCGGCGGCTGGACGCTCCTGACCGCCGTTTGCCTGATGCTCTTCAGCCTGCTGCACAACCCCTGCTCCACCACGATCTACACCATCTACAAGGAGACGCGAAGCGCGAAATGGACCACGGTCGCGACGGCGCTGCCCCTGGCCATGGGCTTCGTGGTGTGCTTCCTGGTGACGCAGGTCTGGCGCCTGCTGGCGTAGGGTCTCCGGGCCGCGTAGGGGATTTCCTGATTTCTCATCGCGGGTCCCGGCCCCATTATTGGTAAGCCGTAAAGGTAACGACGCACGGGCTCAACCTGCCGCGCCGCGGCGACCCTCCTGCCCGAACGGGAGGGTTGTATGGTAGAGATCCGGATTCACGGCCGAGGGGGACAGGGAGGGGTCACCCTGGCGAAGCTCATCGCCACCTCGCGCTTCCTCGAGGGACAGTCCGTCCAGGCCTTCGGACTCTACGCCGCGGAGTTCTCGCCGGGCTGAAGCCGGGGGGATGGCTCCTCCTCAATTCGAAGCCCAGCCCGCAGTACCTCGCCCGCGCGATCCCCGAGCACCCTGTGGCCCCGGTGGACGCTACGGTCCTCGCTCGCGAGCACGGGTTGGGTACGCGGAGCGTCCCGATCGTGAACACCGCGCTGGCCGGGGCAGTGGCGAAGCTCCTGGGTCTGCCCCTGGAGGAGATGCTGGCGGCGCTGGAGCACCTGGGCTTCGTGGGCGGCAACGTGGATGCCGCGCGGGACGCGTACCGCCTGGTGGTGGTGGAGGGACCGGTGCGGAAGGCGAGCGCCGGCAACGGGGACACTCGGCCCAGGCCCGCGGGACGGGGGCCAAGCTTCCTCGCCGGGGCGGGTGGCGACCTCCCCGGGATCAAGACCGGTCAGTGGGCCAACGAGCAGCCGCGGCGCCAGCAATACGTCCCGCCGTGCAACCACGTCTGCCCCGCTGGCAACGACGTACAGGCCTTCCTGCACGCGCTGGCGGAGGACCGGACGGACGACGCCCTGGAGATCCTGCTGAGGACGTCACCCTTCCCCTCGACCTGTGGCCGCGTCTGTCCGGCCCCGTGCATGGCGTCGTGCAACCGCATCACGCTGGATGGCGCCGTGAATGTCCGGGAGCTCGAGCGCTATGCCGGCGACAGGGGAGAGGTCAGTCTGGTGCCGGCCGAGCGCAGGGAGGAGCGCGTCGCCATCGTCGGATCGGGTCCCGCCGGTCTCACCGCCGCCTATCACCTGGCCCTCTACGGCTACGGCGTCACCATCTACGAGGCGGGAGCAGAGCTGGGGGGCCTCCTGCGGACCGGCATTCCCGAATTCCGGCTGCCTGGAGAGGTCCTGGATCGCGAGGTCACGCGTATCCTGGACCTGGGCGTCGAGGCGGTGACCGGAGTGTTCATCAATCGCGAACGCCTTCTCGAGCTCGCGCGCAACCACGATGCCGTTCTGGTGGCTACCGGGCTGCAGGAGCTCCGTGCCCTGCGCCTGGGTCTCGGTGAAGAAGAGACGGTCTCCCAGGGCATCGATTTCCTGGATCAGGTTCGCTCGGGTGTCCCGATCGGCCTGGACGGCGAAGACGTCGTCGTGGTGGGCGGGGGAAACACGGCCATGGACGCGGCCCGCACCGCTCTCCGACTGGGTGCCGCTTCCGTGAAGGTCGTCTATCGACGTACGCGCAAGGAGATGCCGGCCATCGCAGAGGAGATCGAAGAGGCTCTGGAGGAGGGGGTCCACATCGACTTCCTCACCCAACCCGTGGCCGTCCAGCGGATGGCTCAGGCCGACGGAGACATGGGCGAGCAGCACCTCGTCTGTCGCCGCATGGAGCTGGGGGAGCCCGACGCTTCAGGCCGGCGCCGGCCCGAGGAGGTGCCCGGCTCGGATTTCTCCCTACCCTGTCACCGAGTCATCCTCGCGCTCGGCCAATCGCCCGACCTGTCGGTATTCCCGGAAGGCACCGAGGTTCGGGAAGGGCACGAGCTGCTCGGTCTCCTGGAGACTCCCGTGTACGCTGTGGGGGACCTGGCCACCAACGACGGAACCGTGGCCGCAGCTCTGGGCAGCGGACGGCGCGTGGCGATGCACATCCACCAGACCCTGACGGGAGAAGTGGTGGTGACCGGGGAGCAGACCCGGGTCCGTTCGGACGTCGACGTGTGGCACGACGAAGTCATCCGGGACGAAGCGCTGCGGATGCACCTCTTCGAGCGACGGCCCTTGGCGGTTGGGGAGGTCATCGACCTGGACCGTCGCCACACGACCTTCGACGAGATCCACGCCGGGCTCCCGAGCGCCGGCGAGGCGAAGCGCTGCCTGTCCTGCGGGGTGTGCAACGAGTGCGATATCTGTGTGACGTACTGCCCGGAGGGCGTGTTGAAGCGGGTCGGTCACGACCTGGTCTTCGACTATGCGTACTGCAAAGGCTGCGGCATCTGCGTGACGGAGTGCCCGAGGAACGTGGTGTTCATGAGTCATCTCTAGGCGCGTCGGTCTCGGACGCCGGCGGTCGGGCCTGAACTGGAAAAAGGAAGAACGACGATGCCAGTCGAGGTTGTCACCGGAAACCACGCTGCAGGGTATGCGCTCGCCGTGGCCGGCGAGGCCAACCGGTTCGCCCGGGGCGCCGCATGCGGGATCTATCCCATCACGCCGCAGACCGAGATCGTGGAGCGCGTGGCCGCGTTCCCCTTCACCAAGGGGCGGGTCGTAGCCGTGGAGAGCGAGCACTCTGCCATGGGCGTGTCCATCGGGGCCGCCCTGGCGGGCGCGCGAGCGTTCACGGCGAGCTCGTCCAACGGCCTGGCGTACATGGTGGAGAACATCATGACGGCGGGATTCTATCGGCTCCCCATCGTCATGGTGGCCGTGAATCGGACCCTCGGGCCTCCCTGGAACATCTGGGCCGATCAGGGCGATTCGCTCATGCTCCGGGACTTCCCGTGGGTGCAGCTCTATTGCGCAAACAACCAGGAGGTGGCGGATCTCACCCTCCTGGCATTCCGCCTGGCGGAAGATCACCGGATCCTTCTTCCGGTCCTGGTGTGCATGGATGCCTTCATCGTTTCCCACACGCAGGGGGAGACGGATCTTCCGACTCAGGAGGCCGTCGACCGCTTCCTGCCTCCCCTCGACCTTCCCCACCGGATGCGCCACGACGATCCGAAGACGCTGGGAGGGTTGATCTGGCCCGACGTGACCACCTCGCTGCGCATGGAGATCCATGAGGCCATGGAACGGGTGCCGGAAGTGTTCGACGAATGCCGGAGCGCCTTCCGTGACACGTTCGGGCGGGAGCCCGGATCGGCCCTCGAGGCGTTCGAGACAACCGACGCCGAGACGATCGTCGTCGCCTCGGCCACGGTAGCAACCACGGCCGGTGAGGTCGTCAAGCGCAGGCGAGCGGCCGGTGAGAAGGTGGGCCTCGTGAAGATGCGGATGTTCCGGCCCTTCCCGGAGGTGGCCTTGCGCGAAGCCTGTGCCTCCGCCACCAGGATCGCCGTGCTGGATCGCGACTACGCTGCCGGCCTGGGAGGAGTGTGGTGGCAAGACAGCCGGGCGGCGTTCCAGGGTCATCGGGACGACCTGGTCATGCAGAACTACCTGGTAGGGATCGGGGGCGGAGACGTCACACCCGAAACGGTGGATCGCGCCCTGGACGATCTCTCCGGCAGGGACCGCGCCGGAGGTCCGGTCTGGGCCGATGTGGGCAACGGTAAGGGAGGCCCAGCATGAGCACCGCCGCCGAGACCCGGGATGGTGCGGGCCCGTTCAGCCAGATTCCCCAGATTCCCTGCACCGATGATTGCCTGCTGAGGCCAGGCAACACGAACTGCGGCGGATGCGGCATGAGCATCGCCCTCACCATGCTGGGCCGAGCCCTGGAAGAGGCCGGCGACACATGCATGCTCGCGATACCGGCGTGCTGCGGGGCAGTGACCGCCGGGGCGTTCCCGACCACGAGCTATGGCGTTCCCACCGTGTGCACCACGTTTGGTGGAGTGGCGGCGGTGGCGTCGGGCATGGCCGCCATACGGGACCTCAACTCCGAGACGGGGCAGGTCATCTGCTGGGCGGGAGACGGGGGCACCTACGACATCGGAATGGCCACCCTCTCGGCGGCCGCGGAGCGGAACGACGACCTCCTGTACATCTGCTACGACAACGAGATCTACGGGAACACCGGCGGGCAGCGGTCGTCGGCGACGCCTCCGGGAGCGCGCACGACCACCACGCCCACGGGAAAGCGGGAGGAGAAGAAGGACATCGTGGGGATCATGGCCGCCCACGGTATCCCGTACGCTGCGACGTTGTCCATCGCCCATCCCGAGGACTTCCGCCGGAAGCTCCTCACGGCTCTCGAGACGCGGGGCATGCGGTTCCTCCTCATCCACTCTCCCTGTCCGACGGGATGGAAGTCGGAGCCCGCCGACTCCGTCCAGCTGGTCCGTCTCGCCGTATCGTCCGGCCTGTTCCCGCTCTACGAGGTGGTCGACGGCCGGCGGTACCGGATCAACGTCGAGCCTGACTGGACCGACCCCGCGGACTACTTCCGCCGGCAGAGGCGGTTCCGGGACGACGAGGTGGACCTGGAAGCCACACGTCGGGTCTGCCGGGAACGCTACGAGCGCATCAGGCACATGGCGGAGGCGTTCCCGGTCTGAGGTCGGAGCGGGCGGAACGGCCCGGACCGCCGGAGCGAGGCTGGCGGCCCGGTCGCTCATCTCCCAGGATAGGACGGTCTCGATCCGCCACGCCCCTCGCCGCCGCCGACGAACCACCGGCGAGGTCCGGCAACCGTTCCCCAACCGGAGTTCCCCGTGCCCGCTCCTTCATCGAAGGCTCAGAGGCTCCCCCACAACGCCTACGAGATCGAGCCTGGCGACACCTACGTGCCGATCACGTACGGGCAGACCCCATCGGAGTTCACCTGGAAGGCTGTGCTCACCGGGGCGCTCTTGGGAGTTCTTTTCGGAGCGGCCAACACCTACCTGGGTCTCATGGCGGGGCTCACCATCAGCACGTCCATCCCCGTGGCCGTGCTCACGGTGGTGATGTTCCGGATCTTCACGGCGGCGGGCCTCCAACATTCCATCCTCGAGTCGAACATCTCGCAGACCGTGGGCTCGGCGTCGTCTTCCGTGGCGTCGGGGGTGCTGTTCACCATTCCCGCGTTGTTCATCTGGGGGATGAGCCCCGCGTGGGGACAGATCACGCTCCTGGCCATGGCCGGTGGGCTCATCGGGGTCCTCTTCATGATTCCCCTGAGGCGCTACCTCATCAAGCAGGAGCACGGGACTCTGCCCTATCCCGAGGGCATGGCCTGTGCCGAGGTCCTGGTGGCCGCGGAAGGGGGCGGCAGGCAGGCCCACGGCGTGTTCTGGGGCATCGGTGTGGGGATGTTGTTCCAGCTTCTGGTCCAGGGCTTCAACTTCGTCCGGTCCACGTTCCAGGTGGCGCTCCCCTTCAAGGCGAGCATCGCCGCGCGGGTCAATGCGCCTCTCCTGGGCGTGGGCTACATACTCGGGATCCGCATCGCCACCATCATGGTGGCCGGCGGGGCGCTGTCGTCCCTGGTCATCATCCCCCTCATCAACGTGTGGGGACAGGGGTTCACCGAGCCGGTCTTTCCGGAGACCGAGGCGCTCATCCGGGACATGAGCTCCGGGCAGATCTGGGACCGGTACATCCGGTACATCGGCGCCGGGGCCGTGGCCACGGCCGGGATCATCACACTGGTGAAATCCATCCCCACCATGATCGAGTCGTTCAAGCTCGGGCTGGGTCAGATCACGCGGCGGGTGGGCGACGCCATGCCTCAGGTGGACCGGACCGATCGCGACCTCAGCTTCAAGACGGTGGGATGGTGGCTCGCGGTCATCCTCCTGGCGCTCACCGTGGTGCCGGGCGTGCTGGGCTACCTGGACTCCGTGGCGGCGCGGGCTCTCGCGTCCGTATGCATCGCGCTCTTCGCGTTCTTCTTCGTCACGGTGAGCTCCCGCATCGTCGGGCTCGTGGGCGTGACGTCGAACCCCACGTCGGGCATGACCATCGCCACGCTCCTCGGCACGGCGTCGGTGTTCTACCTCATGGGGTGGACGGACTCGCTCGGCAAGGCCACGGCGTTGATGGTGGGCACCGTAGTCTGCATTGCGGCGTCCATCGCGGGGGATACCTCGCAGGACCTCAAGACCGGCTTCATCCTGGGTGCCACGCCGTACAAACAGCAGATCGGAGAGCTCATCGGTGTCATTACGTCGGCGGGCTTCGTCTGCCTCGTGATCATCGTGCTGAACCAGGGAACGCCGGGGGGCCTGGGAGGCCCGGAGCTGCCGGCGCCCCAGGCCGTTCTCATGAAGCTCGTCATCGACGGCGTTCTGGATCAGAGCCTGCCGTGGGGTCTCATCTTCATCGGAGTCGGTATCGCCGGCGTGGCAGCGCTCCTCAAGGTCCCGACGCTCCCGTTCGCGGTCGGCGTCTACCTGCCCCTCTCGACCATGGGAGCGGTGTTCCTCGGTGGGCTTCTCCGATGGTTGCTCACACGGAGTCAGCCGGCGGATCGGGCGGAGTCCCGGCGGGAGAGGGGCGTCCTCTTCGGCTCGGGCATGGTGGGGGGAGGGGGCCTCACGGGGGTGCTCCTGGCCATCTGGGTCGTGACGGCTCGAGGAGGGGAGCCCATCGTCGGCTTCCCGCCCAACGTGTCGAACCTGGGCGCGATGGCCCTGGCCGGGGCGACGCTGGTGATCTGTCTCGGTGCGATGGGCTACTATGCCACCAGGACGGACACGGGCCAATGAGGGGATGGAGTGTCCGTCAGCTTTCCGGGGCCTCGTCGTCCCTTCCGGTGATGACGCGCACCAGACGGGCGAGCTCGGAGTCGAGCGCGATGTCCGCGAACCCCACGCGCAGGACGTAGGCAGGGTAGGTCTGCATCAAACGGACCGGGATGCCGGGGAGGATCCCCAGCGACGCCAGACGCACGGCCCGGGGATGATCCGGGTCGGTGAGACAGCTGATCACGCCGGTGCCACCCACGGAAAGGGTCGTGATGGGGTGCGAGGGGCAGCAGGAGGACTCGCACTTGTGCTGCTCCTGAACCGGTGCTCCCGCCGGGCAGGCGTCATTCCAGCCAGCCAGGGAGCGGAGCCCGTTCCGGATCCTCATCACGATACCGAACATGACGAAAGCTACCTCCCGAACGGAATGACGGGGAGGGAGCCCGGCCGATCGCCCGGGCGTTCCGGGGACGGGGAGGACCCGCCGAGCTTCTTCTTGAGGTACGCGATCCAGCGGGGCGTGCCGGGGTTCTCGAACCCGCAGTGGGGACATCGACCCAACCCGCAGCCCGACCCGACGGGACAGGACCGGCAGGCCGGCTGGCTCTGGTCTTCGTCGAATGCCTTGCCGCAGAATCCGCAGTTCACCAGCCGAGTCCCCTCAGGCCGAGGTTGAGCACGAAGCCGGCGCCGAACGCGAACGGAGTGATGAGGGCGAGCATCCCGAGGGCGGTCTTCCAGCCTCGTTCCTTCACCATCATGAGGAACTGGGCGATGCAGGGAACGAAGAGGGTGAGCGTGACCGCCGCCACGGTGAGCTGAACGACGTCCAGCACGCCGGTCTGGTTGAGGTCGAAGAGCCCTGCCGCGCCGTAGTCCCGCCGGAAGAAGCCGAACAGGAAGATGGTTGCCGTGTCCGCCGGCAGCCCGATGGCGCCCACGATGGGGGTCAGCCCTGCGATTACCCAGCGGATGAGCCCCGTGACGTCCAGGCCCCAAAGGAGGATGCTGGCCACGAGGAAGAGGGGCAGGACCTCCAGGAAGTACCACTGCATCCGGCTGTAGGTCTTCATGACCACGTTCCCCACGCGGGGCACCCGCATGGGCGGCAGCTCCATGTGGAAGGAGGGGGTCTCGCCGGGCAGAAGCCTCGCCGATAGCCATCCCACCAGCAAGAAGGTGCCCAGGAGCGAGATCGCCCAGACGGTCAGGGCAAGCGGTTGTCCCGAGAGGACGGCGAGGATCACTCCCAGCTGCGCGGAGCACGGGATGGCGAGGGCGAGGAGCAGCGTGGACAGGACTCGCTCCCGCTTCGTCTCCAGCGTGCGCGTGACCATGGTCGCCATGGTGTCGCACGCGAACCCCAGAACGATGGGAATCACGGCCCGACCGCTGAGCCCGATGCGCTTGAAGGACCGGTCCACCAGAAGCGCCAGGCGCGGGAAGTAGCCGCTGTCCTCCAGGATGGAGAAAAAGAGGAAGAAGCTCCCCACCACGGGCAGGATGATGGCCACCGCGTACCGGAGCCCCAGGGTGATCATCCCGTATTCGCCGACGAACAGGCCGCGGAGCCAGTCCCAGGGGATCCCCAGGAACAGGCTCTCGAAGAACGGATTGATGCGATCCTCGAACAGAGGACCCTCGATGGCGTCCACCAGGGTTCCGGCTCCGAAGATCCCCACGAACTGGTACAGGCCGAGCCACAGCACGATGAGGAGGATGGGGATGCCCGTGGCCGGCCGTGCCAACCACCGCCCGAGGCGCTCCCCGGGGCGGGGGCGAGGCTGGTGGTCCTGCCAGAGCACATCCTCCAGGAGCTCCCTCGCCACGAGCTGGCGCTCGAAGGAGACCCGGTAGATGGCCGGTCCCCCGAGACGCCCCGCCGCCTCGGATGCCGTCGCCAGCGCAGCACGCCCGCCGTCCGGCTCGCTACCCCGGACGAGCTCCACGGCGCTCTCGTCTTCCTGAAGCGCCAGCACGGCCACCGCCGCCGGGCTCACGGCGTACACACCCCGGATCCGGTCCTGTACCGCCCGAACGGCATCGCCGACGCCGTTCCCGTACTCCGGCGGTGGGGGTGGCGGATCCGAACGGGCCCGCTCCACGGCCGCCGCCAGGAGATCCAGACCTGTTCCGCGAATGGCCACCATGGGCACGACGGGAATCCCCAGCCGCTCGCTCAAGAGGTCGAGCTTCACCGAGACCCCCAGCTCGTCGAGCTCGTCCATCATGTTGAGGACCAGCACGAGCGGTCGCCCCAGGGCCAAGAGCTGCAGCGTGAAGGGCAGGCCGCGGGGGAGGTTCTTCGCATCCACCACGTGGAGAAGAACGTCGGCCGTTCCCCCGAGGACGAACTGCTGGGTGACGCGCTCCTCCTCGGACCCCGGGACCAGGGCGTAGGCGCCGGGTGTGTCCACGACCTCCAGGTCCAGCTCCCCGAGGTGTCCGTGCCCCCGCGTCAGAGCCACGGACGTGCCGGGATAGTTGGAGACCGTCACATAGGCCCCTGTGAGACGGTTGAAGAGAACGCTCTTGCCCACGTTCGGGTTGCCCACGAGCGCGACGTGAAGCCGCTCCGGATGGCTGCGCGGGTCCGTCGACCTTCCGACCCCCCCGGTGGCCTCGGGGGCCGAAGGGGCGGCTGGGTACGGGGTCTGCGTCGGGGCGCTCAGGGCAAGGACCTCCGGGGCCCCTCCAGGGACCGCTCGTGATTGAGAACCATTCTCAACGAGATCCAATATAGGGCGGGTGCCCTCGGGGGCCAAGGACGGCCCCGGCGACGTTATCTTGAACGGTCCAAGCTCGCGGGGAAGACGAGCTCCTTCGAAGGTCGGCTCGCAGCCCTCGTCGGGGACGTACGAGCTTCGGGTCTTCGGAGCCCGGGGAACCCCCCGGGGGGCCTGTTACTAGATAAGGGTGCGAGGGCATCGGCCCCCCACTCGGTCATGCAGGGTCACGAGATCGGAGAACTCATGAGAGACCGCGTGCTCATCATCGTCGCCGTTTCCGCGTTGCTGGCGCCCGGGCATCTGCTCGCCCAGGGCATCGGCGTGGGTGTCCGCGCTGGAACGCTGGGGATCGGCGCCGAGGGCGCCGTGGGACTTACGGGGAACCTTGTGGTTCGGGCGGTCATCGGGCAGATGCCCTGGGAGCCAGAGACGGACCTCCACGAGATCAGGTACACCCAGAACCTCCCCCACATGTGGTATACCCTGGGTCTTGACCTGTACCTGACAGGGCCGGTCCGCGTCGGCGCAGGCATCCTGTTCAAACCCGACGATCCCACCCTGACGGCCGGGCTCATCAATGACACCTACATCGGTGATGATCTGTACACCCCCGCCGAGGTGGGCACGCTGAGGGCCACGCTGGACGCTCGGAGGAAGGCGCCCTACCTGCTCCTGGGCTTCGGACGCCACGATAACCCCGGCTCGGGTCTTTTCCTGGACCTGGGCGTGGCCTTCCTGGGGCAGCCCGCCTTCACCCTCACCGCGGAGGGGGGGACGCTGATCGGCGACCCGGCATTCGAGGGCAACCTCCGTGCGGAGGAGGCCAACCTCGAGGACGACGCCGGGCCTCTCCTCCAGTACTGGCCCATCCTGAACCTGGGTCTCCGCCTGGCCATCGGCTGACGACGGCACCCGGGATGACCCAGACTGCGGAGCTGACGTTCGTCGCCACCGGCGCTTCGGGGCCAGTGTCGGCGCTGTGGCAACGGCCGGAGAACGGGCGGGCCGCCTACGTCTTCGGACATGGGGCGGGTGCGGGGATGCGCCACGCCTTCATGGAGGCCGTTGCTGTGCGCCTCGGTCAGGCGGGAATCGCCACCTTCCGCTACCAGTTCCCCTACATGGAATCTGGAAGAAGGGCACCCGATCGGGCGCTGGTGTTGGTAGAGACGGTGCGCTCGGCGGTCACGACCGCGGCTCGTCTCGCCGAGGACCTTCCCCTGTTTGCCGGCGGGAAATCCATGGGGGGGCGCATGACGTCCACGGCCGCCGCTGAAGCCCCGCTGCCGGACGTGCGGGGCCTGGCCTTCTTCGGCTTCCCGCTGCACGCACCCGGCAGGCGCTCGACGGGGCGAGGGACGCACCTGACGGACGTGGGGCTGCCCATGATGTTCCTTCAGGGAGACCGGGACAAGCTTGCGGATCTGGAGCTCCTCGGGCCCCTCCTGGAAGCCGTCCGACCTCGGCCGACGCTCCACGTCGTAGAGGGCGCCGACCACGGGTTCCACGTCCTCAAGCGATCCGGGCGCAGCGACGCCGAGGTCCTCGACGAGATCTGCGACCGCTTCGCCCGCTGGGTGGATGACGTGTTGAGCTAGGTCAGGCTCCCAGGCCCTCCGAGGGCCGGGCCAGGCCCTCGGAGACGTCGGGGTCGAAGTGCACGTCCAGCTGGGGGAAGGCGATGGTGATCGAAGCATCCTTCAGCGCCCACCAGATCGCCTTGTTCAGGTCGGACCGGGTGACACGCGCGGTCCAGGGGTCCTCGGCCCACACGGACACCTCCCACAGGACCGAGGAATCCCCGAACTCCAGCAGGAGCACGGAGGGTTCGCGATGGGCGGACCGCGCCGGCAGCGTGCGAGCGGCCTCGGTGAGCACCTCCTCCGCCCGCCCC
Organism: Gemmatimonadota bacterium; assembly: GCA_037387345.1. Lineage (GTDB taxonomy): Bacteria > Gemmatimonadota > Gemmatimonadetes > Longimicrobiales > Gaopeijiaceae > SZUA-318. Next base: position 13,968 of record JARRLD010000066.1, on the reverse strand, counting down.
TGGTCCGACCCGTAGGCCACACCCACCACGGTCCGAACCCGGTAGTAGTGGTCGGCCAGGGTGTAGTTCTTGACGGTCGATTGCACCAGGGAGGAGTTGGGGATGATGAGCTGCTCGTCGTCCCTGGTCCGGGCCACGGTGGCCCGCGTGCCGATACGCTCCACGTGGATGAGGTGACCCTCCACCTCCAGGACGTCCCCCTCGGTGATCGATCGCTCAGCCAGGAGGATCACGCCGGACGCGAAGTTCTGGAGGATGTTCTGCATGGCGAAGCCCACGGCCACCGCCACGACGGCGCCGGCTGCGAAGAGGCTTGCCAGGTTGATTCCGACGGTCTGGAGCGCGACGCCGAGGCCGACGAGCAGGATGACGTAGTGAAGCAGTCGCTTCACCGTGGCCAACGTTCCCTCTTCCGTAAGCCCGCCGCGCCTCAGCCCCCGCCCGAGGATGCCCTGCAGGAGACGCGAGACCCACCAGGTGATGAGGAGGATCAGAACGAAGGTCACGACGGACGCCACGGTGACCGACGTACCGCCGACCTCGAACAGCTGCTGGGCCGCGAGGTCCCGAACCGCTGTCGCCATGTCTCTCCAGTTCATCGGCCTCCCTCGAATGTGCGGCTCCGCAAGCCACGCCCCGCGGGCGAAGTCGGATTCCGGCCCACGCGTGCCGCCCGGTGGGCTTTCCGCCACGACAGGGGAGAATGATACGAGCATGGTCCTTCCCGCCAGCGCTCTCCCTTCCGAGGGACTTCGTATTGACCGCCCCCGCCCGGGTCGGCATTCTCAGAAGCCGCAGCAACTCAAACGCGCGCAGAGGGATCCGCGATGACTTCGAATGCTCGCCCCCCGGGACGCCGGGCCCGGCTCCTCTCCTCGGGACTGTTCCTGGCGCTGACCGCGATCGCGTCTCCGTTCACCGAGAACGGGATTGCCCAGACGACCGTCGACCGTGAGGCGCTCATGCCCTCGGAGACCTACAGAGGACTCTACTTCCGGAGCGTGGGACCCTCCCGGGGAGGCCGGGTCACCGCGGTGGCAGGTCATCCCGATCACCCCTTCACGTTCTACATGGGCGCAACCGGCGGTGGCGTCTGGAAGACGGAGGACTACGGAACGACGTGGCGCCCGGTGACGGACGGACAGATCGCCACGGGCTCCATCGGCTCCATCCGTGTCGCTCCGTCCAATTCTTCGGTGGTCTATGTGGGCACGGGCTCCGACGGCATCCGCTCCAACGTGATCCGCGGCCTGGGGATCTATCGTTCCGACGACGCGGGCGAGACCTGGCGATACCTTGGCCTTCGCGACGCGGGACAGCTCGGGGCGGTGGAGATCCACCCGGACAATCCGGACGTGGCCTACGTGGCGGCGCTCGGGCACGCGTGGGGCCCCAATCCGGAACGCGGCGTCTACAAGACCGTCGACGGGGGAGTGACCTGGGAACAGGTGCTGTTCACCTCGGACTCGGTGGGCGCCATCGACCTCGAGCTCAATCCGGCCAACCCGGACGAGATCTATGCCGCCATGTGGCGTGGTGAACGGAAGCCCTGGACCATCATCTCGGGAATGGAGGCGTCGGGAGAGGAGAACGGGATCTGGAAGTCCACGGATGGAGGGGAGACCTGGCGCATCGTCACCGAGGGACTGCCCACGGGCCTCATCGGCAAGATCGATCTGGCGGTGACCCCGGCCGATCCCGACCGCGTCTACGCGCTCGTCGAGACCACCGACCCGGACGAGGGCCTCTATCGCTCGGATGATCGTGGCGAGAGCTGGAGGCTGGCGAGCAATCAGTCGGGGCTCATGAACCGACCGTTCTACTACACGAACGTGGACGCCGATCCGCAGGACGCCGACGTCGTGTACGTGAACAACGAGGGCTTCTACAGGTCCACGGACGGCGGCGCCACGTTCCAGCGCAGGTCGACTCCCCACGGGGACAACCACGATATGTGGATCAACCCCGACAACCCGGACATCTTCGTCCAGTCCAACGACGGCGGTGCCAACGTCACGCTGGACGGGGGCGAGACGTGGTCCACACAGAACAACCAGCCCACGGCCGAGCTCTACCAGGTCGATGTGGACGATCGCTTTCCCTATTGGCTCTATGCCGGTCAGCAGGACAACAGCACCATCATGGTACCCAGCGATCCCCCGGAGGAGAGCGCGGCCGGCGGGCACACGGGATACTGGAAGGCCATCGGAGGCTGCGAGACGGGACCGGCGGTACCGAAGCCCGGAGACCCGGACATCGTCTACAGCAACTGCAAGGGCCGCTTCGGGCGGTACAGCCACCGGACGGGTCAGGAGAAGCAGTACTACGTCGGCGCGGTGAATCTGTACGGCCATAATCCGAAGGATCTCCCCTACCGGTTCCAGAGGGTGTCGCCCATCGAGGTGTCGCCCCACGACCCGGGCACGGTGTACCATGGTTCGCAGTATGTGCACCGCACGCGGGACGAAGGCGTGACCTGGGAGCAGATCAGCCCTGACCTCACTGCGTTCCGCTCCGAGCGTCAGGTCGCGTCCGGCGAGCCCATCACCCGGGACATCACGGGGGAGGAGCATTACTCCGTCCTGTATGTCATCGAGGAGTCTCCGCTGGAGCCGGGTGTCATCTGGACCGGAGCCAACGACGGGCCCGTCCACGTCACACGGGACGGCGGCGAGACGTGGACGGATGTCACGCCTCCCGACATGCCGCCCGAGGGCCGCATCCAGAACATCGACCCGTCTCCGCACCGTGCTGGCAAGGCGTACGTCGCCGGCTACCGGTTCCTCCTGGACGACTACCGACCCTACGCCTATCGCACCGACGACTACGGAGCGACCTGGACGCTTCTCACCCCGGGTGACAATGGAATCCCGGCCGACCAACCCGTGCGGGTCGTGCGGGAGGACCCGGAGCGCGAGGGCCTGCTGTACGCGGGCACCGAGTTTGGCATGTTCGTGTCCTTCGACGATGGCGCCACGTGGGACCCGTTCCAGTTCAACCTCCCGGCGACGCCGGTGACGGACATCAAGATCGTAGAGGGCGATCTGGTCCGAGGGAGGTCGCCGGATGAGCCCCAGTGGAGCCAGGCCGGGGTGGTCGTGGACTATTGGCTCGGATCGGAGGCCGGAGCGGTGACGGTGGAGATCGCGGACGGCTCCGGCGACGTTCTTCGCACGTACCAGAGCTCGGGGGCGGGCGAGGGCGTGCAGCGGGGACAGGCCATGCGCGCACCCTTCGCCCGAATGACCGGCGCTCCCAATCCCGGCACGGAAGCGGGCGTGAACAGAGTGATCTGGGACTTCACGACGCAGGTGGAAGGGGCAGGCTTCCGCGGAGGACCGCGCGTGCCGCCGGGAACCTACGAGGTCCGGCTCGATGTGGACGGTGACGTGTTGTCCCGCTGGGTCGACGTGACGATCGATCCGCGGGTAGCAGAGGACGGGGTCGGCCGGAGGGATCTCGAGGAGCAGTTCTTCCTGAGCCTCCAGATCCTCGAGGCCATGGGCGATGCGGCGTCCACCATCGACCAGGTCGAAGAGGCCATGAGGATCGTGGCGGAGGGTGGGGACGCCCAGCGCCAGCTCGAAGAGATCCACGCCGCGCTGGTGACGGACCGGAGCATCTCGAGCTATCCTCAGCCCATGCTGGCGGACCAGCTGCAGTACCTCTACTCCATGCTCCAGGGCGCGGATCAGAAGCCCGGGAAGGACGCCTACGAGAGGCTCGCGACGCTCAAGCTGGAGTTGGAGCAGCACAAGACCCGACTGGAGCGCGTGCTACGGACCATTGCCGACGGAGATGCGACCCCATGATGAGGAAGAAGGCGTTCCTGGCCGCGGGGGTGATCCTCGCTGGGTGCGGCCCTGGGCAGCCCCCGGCGCCGCCACCCCTGGATCCCACGGGCACCTATAGCATCACCATCGATGCCGAGGGCATGCAGATCGGAGGCTCGCTGGTCATCCGGGGCACGGCGGAGGCGTTCACCGGGAGTATCGACACCGACATGGGGGGAGCGGCCCTGGCCGACATCGCGGTGGATGGCAACCAGGTGAGCTTCACGGTCCCCGAGGCCGGCGTCTCCTTCCAGCTCACATTCGAGGGGGAGGGATTCAACGGCACGTTCGACGGGGCCATGGGCACCGGCTACATCACCGGGACGAGGCGAGCCGGTAGCTGACGTCTCCATGTGGTCTCACCGGCGCACCGCGTCCTCGCCGAGGACGTCATCCAGAGAGGTCACGAGCTGGTCCACGTCCCGGAGGGAGAAGGGCAGGGGTGGCTTGATCTTGATGACGTTCTCGTCGGGACCGTCCGTCGATAGGAGGACTCCCCGCTCTTTCATGCGCCCCACGATGTAGCGGGCCGCCGCGGCGTCCGGTATCCGGGTGTCGCGGTCTACCACCAGCTCCACGCCGAGAAAGAGCCCGCGCCCCCGCACGTCCCCGATGGCACCGTGGCGGTCCATGAGCCCGAGGAGGTCCTCCTTCAGGCGGCGACCGACATCGTCGGCGTGCGCCTGCAGCTCCTCGCGCTCCAGAACCTCCATCACCGCGAGCCCGATGGCGGCGGACACCGGGTTGCCGCCGTACGTGCTGAAGAATTCCATGCCGTTGTCGAAGCCGTCGGCGATGGCCCGCGTTGTCACCACGGCACCCAGAGGGTGACCGTTGCCCATGGGCTTGCCCAGCGTGACGACGTCCGGGACCACGCCCTGGGTCTGGAATCCCCACATGTGCGTCCCGACCCGGCCGAACCCCACCTGGACCTCGTCGGCGATGCACAGCGCCCCGGCGTCGCGCGCGTGCCCGTACGTTGCCGGCAGGTATCCGGCGGGGGGCTCGATCTGGCCGCCACAGGACAGCAGGCTCTCGCACAGGAAGGCCGAGGCAGGCGCCCCGGCGTCGGCAAGCTCCTCCAGGGAGCTCCGCACGTGGGCGGCGTACCGCTCCGCCCGGCGGGGGTCGTCTCGCCGGTAGGGTCCTCGATAGTCGTCGGGTAGACGCGCCGCCCGCACCCAGGACGGTGCTCCCCGGCCCCCGCGGCCCGAGAACTTGTAGTGGCTGACGTCCACGAGGCCCCGGGTGTTTCCGTGGTAGCCGCCTTCCAGGACCACGAGGCCCTCCCGTCCGGTGGCGGTGCGGGCCAGGCGGAGGGCCAGCTCGTTCGCCTCGCTCCCGGAGTTGACGAAGAAGCAGACCTCCAGCGGTTGGGGGAAGCATCCCAGAAGGCGCTCGGCGTAGTCGAGGACTCGCTCGTGCAGGTACCGGGTGTTGGTGTTCAACACACCCATCTGGCGGCGGCCGGCCCGCACGACGTGGGGGTGCTCGTGGCCGACGTGGGCCACGTTGTTCACGCAGTCCAGGTACTGACGTCCCCAGTGGTCGTAGAGGTAGGTTCCCACGCCGCGAACCACGTGGATGGGCACGTCGTACGACAGGCTCAGATTGGGGCCGAGGAGGCGTCTACGGCGGTCCAGGAGCCCGGTCGGCTCGGCGTAGGTGGTGGCGAGCGGCTGACGGAGGAGGAGGTTCGGGTCGGGCGAGAAGCTCTCCCACACGGCGAGCTCCCGCGGCGCGGCCACGCCGGGAAAATCACCCGCCGACCCGAGAAGGTCGGTGATGATCTGGAAGTGGAGGTGCGGAGGCCAATCCCCGTTCTCGGGGCGGGGACCGACGCGAGCGAAGGGCTCCCCGGCCGACAACATCCGGCCTTCCTCGAGAAGCTCCACCGAGGCGCGCTCCAGGTGGCCGTAGAGGGTCCAGAACCGCCCGGCGGGCGTCTCGTGCTCGAGGATCACGGTGGGTCCGTAGTCGAGTCGCGCCGCGTTGTCCCTGACCGATGCCACCACGCTGGTCAGCGGGGCGCGTACCTCGGCCCCGGGGTCATCGAAGATGTCGATGCCCATGTGCACGGTGCGTCGCTCCGGCATCTCGGACGGACGGCCCTCGAATGCCTCGGAGAGGTAGAAGCCCCGGGGCTCCCGGTAGCGGCCCAGCCCCACCTTCGCCCCGAGGCGGTCCATGGCCTCGAAGACGCGCCGCGTGAAGGCCGCGGCGTCGTCGGTGTCCCTACCGGTCAGGTCGGGACTTCCGACGCTGAGGTCGAGGACCACCGTCCCCGGCGCATCGGGCATGTCCATCACCGGAACGACCTCCCCGAGGTTCCGAATGGCCGTCACGAGCGCAGAGCTCCGGGGGCACGCAGGAAGCCCGCAGGCCTGTCGCAGGAAGCCCCTGGCGAGGTTGGCGGGAATGTCGTGAGTGCGCTCGAGGAACGTCCAGGCCGGCGCTTCGGACACGAGGTGGTACTCGTCCACCTCCTGATCGGGGCTCCGGCGGGACGCGGAGATGGTCACGCTGGCGGCCAGGCGAGCGCGGAGGAGGGGGAAGAGAACGTCGAGCTCCGCTTCGGTCAGGGGCCGCACGGCGTGGTACCCCGCGACCACCTGGGCGGCGGCCTGGAGCGCATCGGACTGATCCAGGACGGCGTACGCCGCCGCGATGGCGAGGTCGAACACGGCGGGTGCCGGGTGGGCGTCACCCAGGTCGAGGATCCCGCTGACCATGGTGGCGGGGGCCTCGTCGGGGGATACCAGGATGTTGTGGTCGTTCAGGTCTCCGTGGATGAGCTGCCGCTCGAGGAGCGCGACCGCCGGCTCCACCCGCCTTGCCTCCTCCAGGCACGCCGCCACCAGGCGCCGTCGATTGTCGTCCAGGTGCAGATCGAGCCCCCGTTCCATGACGGACGGGGCTTCGGCGAGCGCCCACACGAAGTCCTCCCGGAGGGGCGACGGCTCGTCGTGATCGGCCAGCACCTGCCCGAGCTGGGCGGTGCACCGACCGACGTCGTTCAGCAGCCGGACGGATCTCGGTCGGACGTCGGCGAGCACCCGCCCCTCCAGGTAGTCCAACACCCGCACACGCCACGGCGGCCCCTCGGGCGCCTGGTGACGGAACAGGGAGGATCCGTCGGACGCCTGCAGGACCCCGGGGATGCGGGACGGCATGCGGGTCGACAGCCACGACTGGAGGCGGATCTCGAAGGCGAGCTGTTCCTCGCTCTCCCCCGGCGGGGCGAACTTCGCCACGTACCGTCCGCCCTCCGCCGTGTGGACGAGGAAATTCCGGTCCCGCTCCCCGGGGAGGGACCGTAGCCGGCCCTCCAGGCCGTATCCGGTGCGCACCACCTCGGCTGCGGTGTCGGCGTCGATGGGAAGGCGTGGGTGCGTGCGAATCATGGATGGGTCCGCTATCGTGTCGGGCCATTCACCGAAAGGAGACGGCGGTCGAAGGCGAGGGGAAAGATGCCCGCATGGACCCCTGACCGCCACGGCCCCCACGGAGCGAGCCATGACCCGAGCCTTTGTTCGTGATTCCGGTCGGATCTTCCCGTTGCCGCTGCTTCCCCTCGTGATCGCGGCGGCCGTTCTGCTGCCCCGGGCGGGTGCAGGGCAGGAGAGGGAGGGATTCTCCAACCTGGAGGTCCTCCCGTCGGACATCTCCCGCGATCAGCTCATGTCCGTGATGCGCGGCTTCACCCGCGCACTGGGAGTCCGCTGCTCCACGTGTCACGTCGGAGAGGAGGGTCAGCCGCTATCGAGCTACGACTTCCCGTCCGACGACAAGGCGGTGAAGCTCCGGGCCCGAGAGATGCTGCGCATGGTGCAGGCCATCAACGACACCTATCTGGCCGGGCTTCCTCAGCGGCGCAGCCCCGGCGTGGAGGTGACGTGCGTCACGTGTCACCGGGGCGTATCGAGACCCGAGGCCATCGAGGCCGTCATCGGCAGGGTGGTGGTCGAGGAGGACGTGGACTTCGCCATCGAGCGGTACCGCGCCCTGCGGGCTCGCTACTACGGATCGGCGGCGTACGACTTCACCCAACGGCCCCTTCTGGTCGTGGCCGGCCGCCTGGCGGAGGACGGGAACGCCGATTCCGCCATGCGCTTCCTCGCCCTGAACCTCGAATACCATCCCCAATCGGCGCAGACCATGTTCAGCATGGCCCGCCTTCACGAGGAGCTCGGGCAGGTCGAAGAGGCCGTCGAGCTATACCGGAAGGGCCTCGAGATCATGCCTGAGAACCGGCAGGCACGACAGCGTCTGGAGGCGTTGACCGGAGGGTGAGTCAGGCCGGGGGGGCGATCCCGCGTACCCCGATCGCCCTCGTGGGTCGGCTCGGCCTCAGGGTGTGAACCAGTAGTTCACCTTGACCACGAAGACGTTGTCGGGCCTCGCGCCGAAGAGGGCCCGACGGTCCCGCTGGAAGTCGAAGTCACCGACGCCCTGCGCCACGTCCGCCCTCGCCTGCTGCCAGGCCACATAGAGCGTGGATCCGGGCCTCCACTCCCAACGCAGCACCGCGGTGCCCCGGAGCGATCGGTAGTTGAAGTCCAGGTCCGGGATCGCTCCTTCCCAGGGGGAAAACGTATACCCTCCGGGCGCGTCCAGGGACCCGGCCGCCGCGTAGTCTCCGCTGGCAATGAACGGCTGGGCGTACATCTGGAGGGAGAGCTTCGGCGTGAAGGTCAGGTCGAAGCGGGTCTCGACGGCGAGCGTCGTCTGACGGAGCGGCGCGAACAGGTACCGGAAGCCGTACGTCCCGGTGGCTGACGGGTCGGGAACCGTGCCCACGTACTGGGCCTGGACCAGAGATCTGGAGAGGGTCGGACCGAGGGAGAGGCTCCAGCGATCCGACGTCTTGATGCCCACCGTCAGCTGCGTTCGGGTGCTCCACCCGTCGTACTCGTCCCGAGAGGCGGCGACGTTTCCCCTCACCGTCACCGGCTTCCGTCCGTCGGAGCCGAAGGCGACCGTCACACCCGTGTTGGCGGGGCGCTTCATGAGGGGCCCTCCCCGCGTGGATCGATCGTCGAGGGCAGCACCGAAGTGGGTGAGGCGCACGAGCCCGGTCCAGAAATCCAGGTGGGTGAAATGGGCGGTGAGGCCGTAGATGGAAAGGATGCGCTCCCAGGCGTAGTTGTGCTCGTAACGGGCGTTGGCGGTGAAGGAGTAATTCCGGAAGAAGGACCCCGGCTGGAACTCCACATACGTGAGGGATCCCGCCACGTCCCGCCGGTCCGTTCGTGTCTGGAACCCCAGGTCGTTGACCTCGAAGGCCGGGGACGTGGCGGCCACCGCCAGGTCTCCTCGCCAATGCTCCCCACCCTGGCGCTCGGCGGACACGCCCACGGAGTACCCGTCCAGGGAGGTGGCGCCCGGGTCCGGCTCCAGGTGGTCGGCGTCGGGTCGCTGGAAGAAGTGGTTTCCCGCTCGCTGCGTTGCCAGCAACGCCTCGGGAGTCCCGGCGACCCGGCTGTAGGCGGCCGAGCCTTGAAATGCCCACGTCCGTCCTGGAGACTCGAGTCGGAAGTCCACTCCCCCGGCGTAAGCCGACGAGCGGAGGGCACCTCGGAGGACATCGCCGTCGAGATCGCGATTCGCGGCGGTCACCATGGCTCCGAACGAGGTGCGTCCCTGGGCGCCATCCTTCCGTGCCCGGGCGACCAGGTAGTTCGTGCGCGGCTCCACGGCAATCCGCTCCGGATCCCCGCTGATGTCGAGGTACCGGGCCTCTTCTCTCTGGGTCACGGCCTCGATGACACCCAGGGACCACCCCGACCGCGTCTTCCCGCTGAACTTGGTGGCGCCCAGGATCGTGGTGGCGTCGGGTGCGTCGGATGCCGCCGTCGGGGCAGAGAGCTGAGGGCTCCGGCCGATGCGACGGGTATAGAACAGCTGCCCGCCGCTCGTGTTCCTCCCGAAGTCGAAGATCTCGCTCCCCTCGATGAAGAAGGGGCGCTTCTCGTCGAAGAACGTTTCGTAGACCGTGAGATTCACCACCGCGGGGTCGGCCTCCACCTGACCGAAGTCGGGGTTGATGCTGGCGTTCAAGGTCAGGTCGGAGGTCAGGCGATACAGCAGATCGACGCCTGCCGACTGAAAGTACTCCGACCCGCTCCGGAAGGGATTGGCTCCCGGATCCACGCGTTCGGCCCGAACGACGCCGTACGGGAGGACCTCCAAACGGTTTCCGGGGTCAACGCCGCGCAGACCCACCAGGTGGCCGTAGGCGGGGATGCCGCCGGGCTCGCTCTTGGGGGTGAAGGAGAAGACCGCGTATTCGCGGCGGCGTCCGATGACCCGCTCGAGTTGGATGCCCCACACGGGCTCCTCCGCCGAGCCGAATCGAAGCTGGCTGAACGGCACACGGTACTCTGCCGTCCATCCACCTTCGTCCACGGTGGCCCTGGCCTCCCATACGGCGTCCCAGGACAGATCGTCGGTCTCGTGCCCACCCTGGCCCATGGACTTCAGCGCGTCACGCTGGACACCCGCGGGGTTGAGATCCAGAGAGAAGCCCGTGCGGTGGTCGTGATAGGAGTCGATGACCACGCCCAGCCAGTCGGAATCCGCCAGGGGCATGTCCCGCCGGCCCAACCTCATGGTGGGAGGCTGGCGATCGTGGAGCCGGACACCGATGTACAGCGCTTCGTCGTCGTAGAGGATGCGCGCCTCGGTGCGCTCGCTGACCGGTCGGCCTTCCTCCGGGTCGACCTGGATGAAATCGGTTGCCGGCCGGGCCGACGCCCATGAGGACTCGTCCAGCACTCCGTCCACCTGGATGGGCGAGGTGGCGCGCGTGGCGGTGACGACCGGCCGTTCGGTGGAGCGGGCGTCCGTCCCGGCCTGTCCCTGAAGGCACGCCGGCCCGAAGGCGAGGAGGAGAAGTGCGGTCAGCGAGCAGCGCATGGGGACATCCCTTCCACCCGTCGAGTCCACCCGACCCCCGGAACGCCTGCGCTCCTGAGGGATGGCCGAACAAAGCTGGACGCCGAGGGCTCCCCGCACAACCGCCCCCCGACCCCGGACTCCGTCAATCGCGCACCAGCTTGCGGTACTTCATCCGGTGCGGTCGGTCCGCCTCGTCACCCAGCCGCCTCCTCCGGTCCTCCTCGTACTCGTGATAGTTCCCCTCGAACCATATCACGCGCGAGTCGCCTTCGAAGGCCATGATGTGTGTGGCGATCCGGTCGAGGAACCACCGGTCGTGGGAGATGACCAGCACACATCCCGGGAACCTCAGAATGGCATCCTCGAGGGCCCGGAGCGTATCCACGTCCAGGTCGTTGGTGGGCTCGTCCAGGAGCATCACGTTGCCGCCGGCTTTCAGGAGCTTGGCGAGGTGAAGGCGGTTCCGCTCTCCTCCCGAGAGGACGCCGACGTTCTTCTGCTGGTCCGCCCCCCGGAAATTGAACCACGACAGGTATGCCCGGGGATTCACCTCTGCCCGACCGAAGTGAAGCACGTCGAGTCCCCCGCTCACCTCTTCAAAGACCGTCCTGTCGCCATCGAGCTCGGCTCGGGACTGGTCCACATAGGACAGCCGGACGGTCTGTCCCACCTCGAGGGTGCCCGCGTCCGGCTGCTCCTCTCCGACGATCATGCGGAAGAGGGTGGTCTTTCCCGCACCGTTCCCCCCGATGATTCCCACGATGGCCCCGGCGGGCACGTCGAACGACACGTTCTCCAAGAGCAGCAGATCGCCGAAGCCCTTGGTCACGCCGTCGGCGCGGATCACGGTGCGGCCGAGGCGGGGACCCTTGGGAATGAGGATCTCGGCCGTACGCACCTGTTCACGCTCGTCCTGAGCCAGGAGCTCCTCGTAGGAGCTCACCCTCGCCTTTCCCTTGGCCTGACGAGCCCTCGGGGACATGCGAACCCACTCGAGCTCGCGCTCCAGCGTCTTCTGGCGCGCGGACTCCCGCTTCTCCTCCACCCGGAGCCGTTCCCGCTTCTGCTCCAGCCACGAGGAGTAGTTGCCCTTCCAGGGGATCCCCGCTCCCCGATCGAGCTCCAGGATCCACTCCGCCACGTTGTCCAGGAAGTAGCGGTCGTGGGTGATGGCCACGATGGTGCCCGGAAAGGCGGCCAGATGGTGCTCCAGCCACGCGACCGATTCGGCATCGAGGTGATTCGTGGGCTCGTCCAGGAGCAGCATGTCGGGCTGCTCGAGGAGCACCCGGCACAGGGCCACTCGGCGGCGTTCTCCGCCCGAGAGGTTGGAGACCTCGGCCTCTCCAGGCGGGAGTCGCAGCGCGTCCATGGCGATCTCGAGCTTCCGGTCGAGATCCCACGCCTCGGCCGCGTCGATGCGATCCTGGAGCGTTGCCTGCTCCTCGAGCAGGGCGGTCATCTCCTCGTCCGTGGAGACCTCCCCAAAGCCGTTGCTGACCTCCTCGAACCGCCGGAGGAGCGCGCGGGTGCCGGCGACGGCGACCTCCACGTTGCCCTTCACGTCGAGGTCGGGGTCCAGCTCGGGCTCCTGGGGAAGGTGCCCGATGCGGGTGCCCTTGGCGGCCCAGGCCTCTCCCAGGAAGTCGGTGTCGAGGCCCGCCATGATGCGGAGAAGAGAGCTCTTTCCGGCTCCGTTGGGCCCTACGACCCCGATCTTCGCACCCGGAAAGAAGGACAGGCTGATGTCCTTGAGGATCTCCCTCTTCGGAGGGACGATCTTCGAGAGCCGGTACGTGTGGTAGATGAACTGGGGACCGCTCATGGGGCTGTGTCGACGTCCTGACCCGGATAACCTGGTTCCTCGGAGAACGGCGAATGTAACGTCCAGGAGGCACTCCGGGAGACCCGTTGCGATCCGCGCCGGGGGTTTCCACGGCGAGTGATCGGGTGGAGAACGTGCCGTCGGGGAGCCGCTGGCAGGAACCCCCGCGCGGTGGGGGGTTGCATGCCGAGGGCGGAGCGCTGATGTTGCCAGCCCTGGTTTGGCACGGGTCCGTCCCCCCCGCGGGCCTCGCTGCGGTGTCGGCAGCAACCGCAGGGTGTGCGAGTCACCCGGAACTGCCGTGATCGTGGGGAGGTCGAAGGTGTGGGAAAGAGGACGATGCCCCTTCCCTCTGAGGGCAGTCGGCCTGTCGTGGACGACCCCGGCGTGACGCCGCCCCTCGGTGGCGAGACGGTGTTGGTCGTGGACGACGACCCTGCGATCCTGCGTGTCGCGAGCAGGGTCCTGAGCCGAGGCGGCTACCGTGTCCTCGAGGCCACCAGCGGTGTCGAGGCCCTCGAGATCGCCGAGAGGCACGAGGGCGAGATCCATCTGCTTCTCACCGACGTCGTCTTGCCGGGCATGGGAGGTGGCGAGATCAGCCAGAGGGTGAGCGCTCGATTCCCCGACACCTGCATCCTGTTCATGTCGGGCCAGATCGACGCAGGGAGCGTTCTCCGCGGCGTGCCGGCGGGCGAGGTGAACTTCCTCCCCAAGCCCTTCACGGTTCAGGGGTTACGTAGCAGGGTCCGGGAGATTCTGGACGGGCGATTCCACTAGGCGGGGTGTGCGTCGCGCGGTCGCCTGCACGTCCTCGAGCCGAAGCGGCAGGCCCTGGCGAAGAACCTGCCGCTTGTGACTTGACTTCGTGAGGGGTGGTGTCGGCCCTCAGCGCCCGGAGCCGCCGCCGCGCCCGCTGGCGGCCAGCTTCCGATAGTACTCCTCCACCAGCCGGCGATACTCGTCCGGCACGTCTCCAGACCCGGCGAGCGACGCCGGGCCGTCCGAGGCTCCCTCCACCTGCCGGCGCAGACCGAACTCCAGACGCTTCAGCGCATCGAGGATCTCGTCCTGCAGCAGCGCCACCTGGGTGGGATTGTCGTAGATCCCGTTCCGCTGCAGCCGCTCCATGGCCTGGATCACGGCCCGGAGATCGGCGGCGTCCATGCCGGCCTGGTCCAGACGGGCCTGGAGGTTCCTCACCTGGTCGCCCCGCTCCAGGATCTCACGGCGGAACTGCCGGACCTCATCGGGGGAAAGCCGCCGCGGGTCGCCCCGGGTTGCACCACCGGACAGCGACGACACGTCCCCTTGCACGTCCGTCGGCCGATCGGGCCGGGCGTCGGCCGCTCCCCCCGGTCCGCCCGCCTGACCCTCCGCCTGTCTGCCTCCTTGCTGCCCTTGCTGCTG
>JARRLD010000065.1:0-14736 GCA_037387345.1 Gemmatimonadota bacterium | reverse complement strand
CTTCCGGCGCCTGGACGCCGCATCGGACCGACTGGAGCTTCGCGAGGTGGGCGTTACCAGCTACGGACGCCCCTGGTATCTGGCGCTCATCTCCTCCGCCGAGAACCTCCGGAACGTGGAGCGCAATCGGGAGATCGCCAGGCGACTCGCACATCCGGGGGACATGGGAGATGAGGAGGCTCATCGGTTGGCGAGGGATGGGAAGGCTATCGTCCATATCGACGGGGGACTCCACGCCACCGAGGTGGCTCACGGCCAGCACACCATCCAGCTGGCCTACGACCTCATCACGGGGGACGACGACGCCGAGGTGAGGGCGATCCTGGACAATGTGATCCTGGTCCTCTGGTTCAGCATCAACCCCGACGGTCAGACGATGATCGCCGACTGGTACCGATCAAACGTCAGCACGCCGTTCGAGGTCTCGTCGGCCCCGTTCCTGTACCAGAAGTACATCGGTCACGACAACAACCGTGATGGCTACATGATCAACCAGATCGAGTCCCGGGTGGTGACCCGCGTGGACCGGTACTGGGAGCCGCAGATCATCTACAACCACCACCAGTCGTCACCGTTCCCGACACGGATCTGGATCCCTCCGTTCGCGGAGCCCATCAGCCCGAACGTGCACCCCCTCATGTGGCGCACGGTGAACCTCATCGGGATGGCCATGGCCGAGGCCCTCGAGGAGCGGGGCCAGAAGGGGGCGGTCCACATGGGCACCGGCTTCGACAACTGGTATCCAGGCTTCATGGATCACGCGAACAACTTCCACAACGTCGCATCCCTCCTCACCGAGACGGCCCTGTACCGCTACGCGACGCCTCACTTCTACACGGTGAACGACTTCCCCGATCGCTCGGATGATCTGAGGCCGCGGTCCCTGTATGCCAGCCCCTGGGAAGGCGGGTGGTGGAGGCTGCGCGACGCGGTGGACTACATGCTCACCGCGTCGGTCTCGGTCCTGGACGTGGCCGCCAAGTACAAACAGGATCTTCTCTACAACCGCTACCAGGCGGCGAGAGACGTGGTGCTGCAGTATGCCAGCGCTCCTCCGTATGCCTTCTTGATCCCGGAGGATCAGCGGGATCCGGTGGCCGCGGTGGAGATGCTACGGCGGCTGGCCTTCAACGACGTGGACGTGAAGCGCCTCGGGTCGGCGGTCACCGTCGACGGGATCTCGCACCCTGCGGGCACCTGGGTCATCCCCATGGCCCAGCCCAATGCCAACTTCGCCCGTCAGCTGTTTGCGGTGCAGGAATATCCCGACCTGCGGGAGTATCCCGAGGGACCGCCGGAGCAGCCCTATGACGTATCCGGGTGGACGCTGCCCTATCAGTTCGACGTCAGGGTCGTGGAGGCGCGCTCGCCCTTTGGACCGGACGTCCTCGGCGCCCTGGAAGACGTGTCCGCAGAGCCCGTGCCCTGGAGCGCCGAGGGCGATGCCTCGCCGTGGGACAGCCCGCCCGACGCGGGGTTCGACAGCCATCCGGTCGCTCGCGCCATCGTGCCTCCACCGGGACGTGATCCGGGGGGTGGCGCGCTCGCGCTGGACGCGGCGGAAAACAACGGCTACAAGGCCATGAATCGGGCCTGGGCGCTGGGGGGACGCGTGAGCTTCGTGGCCGGCACGGCCGGCGAGGACGGAAACGGCGGCAGCACCGGCCACTGGATGATCAACGGGCTCTCCGGCGATCAGCGGCGCGCCCTCGTGCGCGACCTGCACCTTCAGGCAGAGGGTGGGGCGGGCAGTGGCGTTCCTGTGCGCCAGCCCCGCGTAGGAGTCTACCGTCCCTGGAGCGCGTCCATGGACGAGGGCTGGACGCGATGGATCCTGGAGATGTACGACTTCGGGTTCACCAGCCTCTACAACGCCGACGTCCGGGCCGGCGACCTGGGCGCGCGCTACGACGTCATCGTCTTCGCCGACATCCGGGGCAGGACGATTCTGGACGGCTACGAGCAGGGGTCCGTGCCCCCGCGGTACGCCGGAGGGATCGGGGCGGAGGGCGTACGGGAGCTGGACGCGTTCGTGCGGGGTGGTGGCACGCTCGTGACCATCAACGGATCCAGCGCCTTCGCCGTCGAGCAGCTACACCTCCCCGTCCGTGACGTGGTCGCCGACCTGGACCGGGAGGAGTACTTCGCGAGCGGTGCGATCGTGGAGCTGCTCGTCGATCCCTCGCACCCCGTCATGAGCGGCGTGTCCGCTCGGGCGAAGATCATGGTGGGGAGAAGCCCCGTGTTCACGGTCGACGAGGGATTCGAGGGCCGGGTCCTGGCCAAATACCCGGAGGTCGGCTCACCCCTCCTGTCGGGCTACTTCCTGGGAGAGGAGCACGTTCAGGGCTATGCCGCCGCCCTGGAGGTGCAGCGCGGCGAAGGCCGCGTGATTCTCCTGGGCATGCGACCCCAGTGGCGTGGGCAGCCCTTCGGCAGCTACAAGATCCTGTTCAACGCCGCCCTGTACACCGATGCCGTAGCCGGCACGACCCCGGACAGTCCGACGTTCTGGGAGGCCCCGGAGGAGGAGGTCGAGGAGACCCCGGCCGGCGAGGGACGAGGTCGGCGCTGACATGACTGTTCCCGAACGCCTGGACCCCGTGGGGCCGCCACCCACCCTTCCGAACCCTGGATGCCCGCCGGGGTAGTGCCCTGACCATGCTACCGATGACTCC
Organism: Gemmatimonadota bacterium; assembly: GCA_037387345.1. Taxonomy (GTDB): domain Bacteria; phylum Gemmatimonadota; class Gemmatimonadetes; order Longimicrobiales; family Gaopeijiaceae; genus SZUA-318. The sequence continues at coordinate 12,058 of JARRLD010000065.1, read as the reverse complement.
GTGGGTGAAGCGGCTTCTCATCGCCAATGTGGTGATGTTCTTTTTGGCCCAGCCGGGCACCTACCTGTACATGCTGCTCACCCTGTACCCCTTCGCCGTGTACCTGCGGCCATGGGGGCTGGTGACGTACATGTTCCTGCACGGCGGGTTCATGCACCTGCTCTTCAACATGCTCATGCTGTTCTTCTTCGGACCTCGTCTCGAAGAGCGGCTGGGCGGCAGGAGCTTCCTCTGGCTCTACGTCCTGTCTGGTCTGGGCGGGGCGGTCTTCAGCTTCTTCTTCGCCCGCCAATACCCGGTCGTGGGCGCGTCGGCCGCGGTGTACGGCGTGCTGCTCGGGTACGCCATGTTCTGGCCCCGGGTGAGGATCTATAACTGGGGCATCCTCCCGGTGGAGGCCTGGCTCCTGGTGACCCTGGCGGTGCTCGCATCGCTCTACTTCGGCATGAACCCGTCGGCCGGCTCCAACACCGCCCATTTCGCCCATCTGGGTGGGCTCGGGTTCGCCTTCGCCTACCTCCGTTGGCGGGACTGGAGGCGTGGGTCGGGCCAGAGAGCCTTCAAGAAGGCGATGAACCCCCAGTCCACGGAGAAGGCGCCGGACCGGGTGGCCGTGGCGCGGTGGAAGGGGATCGGGCTCGAGGGCCTCCACGAGATCAACCGGGAAGAGGTCGAGCGGTTGCTCGCCAAGGTGGAGGCGGACGGGCCTCGGAGCCTCACGCCCTCGGAGCGGGAGTTCCTGGACCGGATGTCCCGGGGGTGAAGCGGGCTCCGAGCCTCCGGCTCATGGCGGTGACGGCCCACCCCGACGACGAGTCGTTGGGGTTCGGAGGGACCCTCGCCCGGTACGCTGCCGAGGGCGTGGAGGTCAGCCTCGTGGTGGGCACGCGGGGGGAGCGGGGTCGATACGGCGACGGATCGGAGCCCCATCCGGGCGAGGAGGCGCTGGGCCGCATCCGGGAAGAGGAAGCACGAGCGGCGGCGGAGATCCTCGGTGTGCGTCACGTGCGATTCCTGGGCTACCTGGACCGGGAGCTGGACCGGGCGCCGCATGCCGAAGCCGCCCAGGCCGTGGCTGCCCATATCCGGGAGCTCCGTCCCGACGTCGTGGTGACCTTCGACCCCTTCGGTGCCTACGGTCATCCGGACCACATCGCCATCGCGCAGCACGCCACCGCCGCCACGGTGATGGCGGCCTCTGCCGGCGATGACGACGTGAGCCCGCACCAGGTCCGGAAGCTGTACTACGTGGCGTGGACGGATCGGGTGTGGAGTCACTACCAGAAAGTCTTCAAGGTGCTCTCGACCCGGGTCGACGAGGAGGAGCGGCTTTCCGTCTCGTGGCCCGAGTGGGCGGTGACGACCACGGCCGACGCCCACGACCACTGGGAGACGGTGTGGCAGGCGGTACGATGTCATCGCTCCCAGATCGCGCAATACGGCCGCCTCGAGGCGCTCACCCCGGAAGACCACCGGGGGCTGTGGGGGCCCCAGGAGTACTACCGGGTCTTCAGCCTGGTGAACGGGGGTCGGGACCGGGAACGGGACCTGTTCGAGGGGCTGCGCTGCCGCGCGGCAGATCCGAGCCACGACAACGTGGAGGGGAACTATGAGCACGGAAGTCCCTACCGTCTCCTTGCAGGGGCGTCGCACCTTTCTTGAAATGGATCCGGAGGTCTTCGCCCGGGCGGGCCATCGCCTGGTGGACCGCATCGCGGAGCTGTTGCGCACGCTGCCCGAGCGAGCGGTCATCCCCGGGGAGAGCCCCGACGAGGTGCGTCGCGTTCTGGACGCCGACCGGTCGCTGCCCGAGGAGGGGGCGGACACCGAGGAGCTCCTCGAGCGGGCCACTGAGATGCTCATCGAGCATTCCCTCTACAACGGCCATCCACGGTTCTTCGGCTACATCACCGCGGCTCCGGCTCCGATGGGCATCCTGGGAGATTTCCTGGCCTCGGCGGTGAACCCCAACCTGGGCGGCTGGATGCTGTCGCCCATGGCCTCGGAGATCGAGGGCCAGACCGTGCGCTGGATCGCCGACCTCCTGGGGTTTCCGGCGGAAGGGGGCGGAATCCTCACCTCGGGCGGTAACGTCGCCAACATGCTCGCCTTCTGGGCAGCACGGGCCGCCCGGGCGGGATGGGACGTGAGGGCGTCGGGGATCCGAGCCCCCGAGAGCGCGCAGCTGAGGGTGTACGGCTCGGAGGGCACCCACACCTGGATCCAGAAGGCGGTGGACCTTTCGGGGCTCGGCTCGGACGCCATGCGCTGGATCCCGGCCCTGCCCGACCAGCGCATGGACGTGGACGCCCTCCGTGCACGGATCGAGGCCGATCGGGAGGCCGGTGATCGCCCCTTCATGGTGGTGGGCACAGGGGGCTCGGTGAGCACCGGCGCCGTGGACGATCTCCCGGCGCTGCGCGCACTGTGCGACGAGCACGACCTGTGGTTTCACGTGGACGGGGCCTACGGGGGATTCGCCGCGGCGTCACCGCTGGCGCCCGACGATCTCCGAGGGCTCGGGCTGGCCGACTCGGTGGCGGTGGATCCTCACAAGTGGCTCTACGCCCCTCTCGAGGTGGGATGCACCCTGGTCCGGGATCCGGACGCCCTGCTCGACGCGTTCTCCTATCGGCCTCCCTACTTCAGCCTGGAGGAGGAGGTCACCAACTACTTCGAGCACGGGATCCAGAACTCCCGGGGGTTCCGGGCCTTCAAGGTGTGGCTCCAGCTCCAACAGGCGGGGCGGGAGGGCTACGTCCGCATGATCTCGGAGGATATCGAGCTCGCCCGCCGCTTCCACGATATCGTTGAGGAGCGGCCGGAGCTCGAGGCGTTCACCCAGGGCCTGAGCATCACCACCTACCGTTACGTGCCCCCGGATCTGCGGGGGAGGGTCGGGGAGGACGCGGTGGAAGCGTATCTAAGCGAGCTGAACCAGGCCGTGCAGGAGCGCATGGACCACGAGGGACGGGCGTTCGTCTCCAACGCCGTCCTGGACGACCGCTACCTGCTGCGCATGTGTATCGTGAATTTCCGCACCGGGCTCGACGATGTCGAAGCCCTGGCGGATATCTCGGCGGAAGCCGGACGGGCCGTGGACGGGGAGATACGCCCGGACGAGCTGCGCTGACGGGACGCCGTGCGATCCCGCGAATCGGTCCACATCGATGCCCCCCCGAGGGAGGTGTGGCCCTGGTTCGCGGATCCGGACCGTGTGGCTCAATGGAACCCCAAGCTGGAGAGCCATCAGGCTCAACCCTTCAACCATCTGCGTGAGGGGCACGAGTACTGGGTCACGTACCGCCTGGGGTCGAAGTCTCACCAGATGCGCGCGTCGCTCCGTCGGTTCCGCCCCCCGTGTGAGCTCGTGGTGGAGTATCGTGGCGGAGATCTCCGGCGCGACGGCTGGGCGCGGGAGGAGGTGACCATCGAGGAGAGGGGGGACGGATCCCGCGTGCGCCGAGGTGTGACGTTCGCCGACCCTCGCATCCCCTGGTGGGCACGCCCGCTGATCGCGTTCCTCCTGCGCTTCGGAGTGTCCGTCGACGAACCCCAGCTGGCGGCGGTGAAGCGGCTGGTGGAGGCGGGGGGAGGTGACCCGGCGTGACGGGCCGCTATCCCATCCCCGCTCGGGTCCACCGCGTCGAGGAGTCGATCCGGCGCAGCCGGTTCATCACGACCGTGGCGCACGCCCCCGACGCCGATGCAGCCCACGCCTTCGTGGCGCGGATCCGGGGCGAGTTCTCCGACGCGACGCACAACTGCTGGGCGTTCGTCGCCGGACCTCCGGGCAGCACGACCCACGTCGGCAAGAGCGACGACGGCGAGCCCCACGGAACCGCCGGCACGCCCATGCTCACCGCGCTCCTCCATGGCGGAGTGGGGGAGATCGTCGCCGTCTGCAGCCGCTACTTCGGGGGTGTGAAGCTGGGGACCGGTGGCCTCGGGCGGGCCTACTCCGGAGGGGTGAAGCTCGCGCTGGCATCCCTGCCCACGGAAGAGAAGGTGGACCGGGTGGCGGTGGACGTGAGGGTCGGATACGGTGAGGTCGACGCCTTGCAGCGCCTCCTGGACGAGATGGACGTCGTGCTCGAGGCGGAGGAGTACGGCGCCGAGGTACGCTACCGGTGTGGCGTGCCGGAGACGGCCCTGGCGGAGTTCACCCGAGCCGTCGCCGATCTGAGCCGGGGAGGCGGGACGGTCACCCCGATCTGACGCTCCTCAGTGGGGCCAGTTCCCGAAGGGATCCTCCAGCGAGGGGCTCTGCGGGGTGAACAGCTCCGCCCCGTCCGGCGTGATGACCATATCGTCCTCCAGGCGGACGCCGAACTCGCCCGGGATGTAGATGCCCGGCTCGTCGCTGAACGTGTTGCCCACCTTCAGGGGAGTCGTGTTCCCCTTGACCAGGTACGGCCACTCGTGCCCGTCCATACCGATCCCGTGACCCACGCGATGGGTGAAGTAGGTGTAGCCGGGTCCGTACCCCGCATCCTCGATGACCTTGCGGGCGGCAGCGTCGACGCTCTCAGCGGGCACTCCTGGGGCGGCGGCTTCCAGGGCGGCGGTCTGGGCCCGGTGCTCGATCTCGAAGACCTTCCGCATCTTGTCGGTGGGGGCTCCCAGGACGAAGGTGCGGCTGATGTCGGAGCGGTAGCCTTCGACACTGCAGCCCCCGTCGATGAGGAGGATGGTGCCCTCGCGTACGACCTGCGGCGTGATGGACCCGTGGGGCAGGGCAGCGTACTCGCCGGTCTGTACGCTGGCACCACCCTGGAACCCCAGCCGCTGGTGGGCCATGCTGACCAACCCCCCGAAGTCCCGCTGGGTCATGCCTTCCTCCAGGGCCCCGTGGGCTGCCTTGTAGGCGGTGAGGGTCGCCTCGTTGGCCAGCTTCATGAGCTCGAGCTCATGGGCGTCCTTCACGCCCCGACAGCCGGCCGTCACCGGATCGCCGCTCACCACGTCGAGGGCGGGAGCCGCCAGGGCGACTCCGTTGCTGAACCGGAACTGGACCGTCTCCTCGGCCCCGATCCGTCCCGCGGTGATTCCCCGGTCTTTGAGGCCCTCGGCCACTCGCTTGTACGGGCTCTCATGCTCCTCCCACGTGCGGACCTCGGCCCCGCCGAGTGGCCCCAGGGCGAGCTGCTCCCGGGCCCGATCCTCCTCGAACGCGGGGCACACGACGAAGGCCTCTCCCCGGAGGGGGACCACCACGGTGAAGAGGCGCTCGCCCCCTCCCCAGCGGATGTTGGTGAAGTAGACCATGGACGTCCCGCCGGTGAGGAACAGGGCGTCCAGGTCGTTGGCCCGCATGAGCTCCTTTGCCTTCTCGACCCGCTGGGCCCGCTCCTCCTTCGTGATGGGCCGGGCCCGGTCGGCCCAGGAGGAGAGGCGGGCGATGGAGGGCGGCAGACTCTGGGGCGGCGTGGATGGCGCCTCGACGCCGAGGGCCTGGCCGGGGGACAGCGCGGCTCCGGCGGCCGTGGCGGAGGCCGCACCCAGGAAGTGTCGTCTCGAGATCATCGCAGGTCTCCACCGGTACTCGGGATCGGATCGTGATAGGCCGCCATGATAGGCAGGGGGGCTCCGGTCCACCATGGGGAGTGGGGTCTCTGCGGCGGGCCGTGGTGGCGGTCCGGGTCGGGGGCGCCTTGTCCCGGACGGCCGTCCGCCGGAGGTTGCGGGAGGAATCCTGCCCGAACTGGATCCCGAGACGGAGACGACGGATCATGGCTCGCGACATTCGCGCGCTGCGCGCGCTTCTCGCATTGTCGGTTCTCGTGGGTTGCGCCGGGGAGGAGCCCGGCCCGTCCCAGGAGGCGGCCCCGGATGATGCCCGGGCTGCCATGCTCGCCAGGGCGGAGGCCCTCGAGCTTCCCACGGAGTACGTGGCCCCTCCAGGCGAGGCCCTGGTACACCACACGTCGGGCTTCGCCAAGATCCTGTGCTCGGCCGTGTTCCTCACGGGCCTGGAGCCGGCGGATGCCGCCGAGAACGTCGGCTTCTTCACCAGCCCGTACGAAGCCCGGGCAGCGGTGGTGGACACGGTGGTGGACTTCGAACGGCAGGAGGTGCGCCTCACGCTGCCCTCGGGGGTGACCCGGGCGGCGAAGCGGTACGGAAGCCAGGGGTGCGTGACCCGTCCCGTCGGGGAGGACTCGGTCCATTTCACCCCTTCGGTGGTCGTTCCCGACCTGCCCGACCCGGCGACGACACCGTGGCCCATGGGCGACGTGCTCGGGGACGATCCCTTCCCCGCGGAGCTGGATCCGGCGACGGTGGCGCGGATCGTGGACGTCGGCTTCGGTCCGCCGGAAGCGATGACCGAGGCATTCCTCGTCACGTACCAGGGCCGCATCGTCGGCGAGCGGTACGGAGAGGGAATCGACCTGCATACCCCGTTGGAGAGCTGGTCCATGGGGAAGAGCCTCACCGGGACCCTCATGGGTGTGCTCATCCATCAGGGGGAGTACGAGCTCTGGCAGCAGGCCCCCGTTCCCGAATGGCAGTCTCCGGGGGACCCGCGCCAGGAGATCCGCATCGGCGATATCATGCGCATGTCCTCCGGGATCCGCATCCGGGCGCCGCAGGATCCGGATTTCGACCCGGATCTCGGCTACCCGGACCACCTCTATCTCTACACCGGGTCGGTCAACTCCTTCGAGTGGGCGGCGACCCGCCCCCAGCAGTGGCCACCGAACACGGTGGGCCGGTACCGGAACTCCAACCCGGTCCTGACCAACTACCTGATCCGCCTGGCCGTCGAGGCGCGGGGTGAGGACTATCACGCATTCCCGCAAAGGAACCTCTTCGACAAGCTGGGGATCCGGGACGCAGTGATGGAGACGGACCCCTATGGGAACTTCCTCACCCAGGGCTACGAGTTCCTGCCGGCCCGGGACTGGGCACGCCTCGGAAACCTCTACCTGCAGGATGGCGTCTGGAATGGAGAGCGGCTGCTTCCGGAGGGATACGTGGAATACGTCCGCACCCTGGCGCCGGCGTGGGTGGAGGACGGACGCCCTCAGTACGGTGGGGGGTTCTTCTGGGTGAATGGAAACGGTTCGTTGCCGGTGCCCGAGACGGCGTTCTACATGGCGGGCGCCGGGGGTCAGAACACCATCGTCATCCCCACGCACGACCTGGTGGTGGTCCGGCTGGGCAAGTACCGGGGCTCCCGTGCCGGGGGCCGTGCCCTCCGGGAGGCCCTGGAGATGCTGATGGACGTGGTGCCTCCGGTGACAGGCTGATGCCGTTGGGGCCAGAGGGCCGGAGTCGACCGGTGGGGAAGGGAGGAGTGAGGGCGTGAGCGACCTGCGGATCGACTACTCGGACCTGCACGGCCTGGTGGACGAGGGCCGTCAGCAATCCGACGACAAGAAGGAGCGGAGGGGCCGCCTGCGCGGGCTCCCCCTCCGGGTGGCCCGGCGGGTCCTGATCCTGATCGCGCTGGCCACGCTCCCGTTCTTCATGCTCGTCCGCCTGGGGGTGTTCGCGTACCGGGAGTGGGCGCTGGGCGCCTGGCCCGCCCTGGCCGTTGCGGTCCTGGCCACCGGCCTCCTCCTGGGTCTGTACGCCTGGCTCTTGGGTCGCAAGCTCGGCGCGGGAAAGGCGGTTCGCCGGATCCTCACCCGGGGCGCGGCAGCGGTGGCCGCGGCTTACGTCGTCTATGCGCTGGTCTACGTGGCCGGGGCGAACGTCAAGTCGACCGAGGTCAGGCAGGAGTACGGGTCCCTCCACCCCCTCCTTCGCGTCGCATCCAGCATCGTCTTCCTGGCCGACCCCGGATCGGTCATCACGGACGCGGGACGGACGGAGGAGGACTACTGGCTGATGGGACTGCCTGTGAACGAGGCCTCCCTCCACTTTCCCCAGGAGGACGGGTTCGTCCACGCCCTGGATCTCCGCACCCGGGGACGGCCCGAGTGGAGCAACCTGACGCTGGAGTTCTTGTTCTGGGCCTTCGGGTTCCACTCCCTCAGGCACGTGGGCACCGCGGACCACCTGCACGTTTCGTTGAGGCCACCGCGGGGACGCTGAGCGGGTCGGCGCCAGGCGAGCAACGGCACGGGCGAGGGGGAGGCCCCGTCCCGTCGGCTTCGGGGGATTCCCCGTAGTGCGGTTTCCAGAACCTCGAGCTCGTCGGTCCAGAGGATGCGCCAGCCGGCCGGTGTGCGCACCGCCTGCATGACGTTCACCTCGGACACGGCGCCACTGAGCCGCGGGGTGCTGCGGTAGACCACGTGGGCGGTGTCCGGAGCCTCGCTCACGTGGCCCAGCACCTCGTCGTCCCTGTCGAACAAGGCGTGCATGAGGCCCGGCATGCCGTCGATCATGGTGCCCACGGCCCGGTCGAAGACCGTGGCGGCCTCCAGCGCGGCGTATCCCGCGCTGTCGGTGCCGGTCAGGTATGCCAGGACCTCACCCGTGCTGTCCGCCTCCGCCATGATGGTGACGAGCCGGTGGAAGCGTTCCAGCGTCGAAGGGTGCAGGAACTGGGCGGCGGTGCTCCACCGGATCGCCCGGACCGAGCGGAGGAAGAGGATGGCGGCGTCCTCGGGCGTGGCGGTGAGCTGGGCGAGGGTCGGCTGCTGGGAGGAGGCGGTTTGAGGCAGGGTCCACGAGAGGCCCGCGGCCAGCACCAGGGCGGCACCAGCGAAGAGGTGGTGCTTGCGGCGCATGGATCATCCTCCGGTGCGTCACTCCATTCGAATCGTCTGCATGGGATCAACCTTCGTGGCCCGCCTGGCCGGCACCAGTGCCGCGAGAACCGTGGTTCCCACCAGCACGGCCGAGGCGATCCCGAAGGCGAACGGATCACCGGGCCCGACGCCGAACAGAAGGCTCCGGGTCAGGCCCGAAAGGACCCAGGCTCCGACCAGGCCCACTCCGACCCCCAGCGTTGCCAGGCGGAGGGCAAAGCCCACCACCCGCGCAGCCACCCGGTGGGGGCGCGCGCCCAGGGCCATGCGCACCCCGATCTCCCGGGTGCCCCGCGCCACCAGGAACGAGACCACGCCATAGAGCCCCGCCGCCGCCAGGATCAGCGCCAGAGCCGCGAACACCCCCACCAGGACGGCGCTCACCTCGTAGCGGGCGAGCTGATCGTCCATGACCTGCTCGAGGCTGCCCACCCACCCGAACGCGACGTCGGGATCGACCTCGTGGATCGCGTCCTGTACGGCGCGGAGCGTGCCCCCGCGCTCTTCGTCTGCCCGGACCAGGAAGTTGACCCGGGGCCGGTAGGTCTGAAGGACGGAGACCCACAGGTGCGGGTAGGGATCCTCTCCCAGCTCGTAGTATTGGGCGTCGGCGACCACGCCCACGACCGTGAAGCGCTGCTCCTCTCCCCGAGGAAGGGTACGGCCCAGCGGATCTTCTCCGGGCCAGAGGTCCTCGGCGAGCTTCTGGTTGATGACCACGGCCAGCGGGGCGCCGGCCACGTCGGTTCCGTCGAGGGGGCGGCCCCGGAGGATGGGTATGCCCATGGTCTCGAAATACCCGGTCGCGACCGCGTCGGCGCCGGCGTGGACCACGTCTCCCCGGTTCGGCCGGGCCCCCGGGGGAGGGTCGAACTCGGTGGTCCAGTCCCCCTGGAAGGGGACCTGACGCGTGGTGGTGGCGGAGCGGACGCCGGGCAGGCTCCCGATCCGGTCGAGAGCCTCCTGGATGAAGCGGACGCCGCTGTCCTCGTCATACCCGTGGTTGTCGAGGACCACCTGGACGAGGAGGCGCCCGTCGGTCTGGAAGCCCAGAGGTTGGCTGCGGGCCGCCTGGAAGCTCCGAGCGAAGAGCACGGCTCCGCTCACCAGCACCAGGGACATGGCCACCTGGGCTGCCACCAGCAGGTAACGACCCCGCGCGCGTCCGGTGGTCCCACGGATGTCCTGGAGGGCGGACCGAACGTCGGTGCGGGCGGCGTGAAGGGCAGGGGCCATGCCCACCGCCAACGTCACCAAAAGCACCAGGGTCACGGTGGCGAGGAGGACGCGCCCGTCCGGACGGAAGTCACCGGCCACGGGCAGGGGGAGCAGGGAGGCCGCCAGGTCTCCTGTCAGGTAGGCCAGCCCGACGCCAAGCGCTCCTCCGGCCACCCCGAGCAACAGCGTCTCGGCCAGGAGCTGGCGGGCCAGGCGTCCCCCGCCGGCCCCCATGGCCGTGCGGATCCCCATCTCCCGGCGTCGCGTGGAGGCGCGGGAAAGGAGAAGCAGCGCGACGTTGGACGACGCGATGGCCAGGACGATGCCCACCACCGCCAAGAGCATCCAGGACAGCGTGGCGAGGAGGTCGGCCTGACTCGGCCGATAGAGATACTGGCGAGAGACCAGGACGCCTTCCCCCTCGGGGCGGCCTTCGTACTCGATGGCGTCGGAGACGGCGTGGAGGTTGTCCTGGGCGGCCTCGAAGGTGACACCGGGGGCCAGCCGGCCCACGGCCAGAAGCCAGTTGGTGCGGCTGTTGGGAAGGCGCTGGTACCAGGCCGTATCGGACGAGGGGGACAGGACGCCGCGCATCATGATGGGCACCCAGAGGTCCGGGCGTCCCTCGACGGGGCTCACGCCCACGAAGCCCTCGGGCGCCACGCCCACGATCTCGAACACGTGCCCGTTGAGGCGCAGCGTGCGACCCACCACGTCGGGATCCGAGGCGAAGGCCCGCTCCCAGAGGCCGTGGCTCAGCACGGTGACCGGGTGAGTCCCCGGGGCGGCGTTCTCCTCCGGGCCAAAGAAGCGGCCCACCGCCGCTTCCACCCCGAGGACATGGAAGTAGTCGGCCGAAACGTACCAGGCCCTCGCCTGATCCGAGGCATCTCCGTGGGCCACGGTGACCACCGTTCCCCCCGGATCGTAGGCCGCCAGGCCGGTGAGGGTGGCGGCGCCGTCGCGGAGGTCCAGGTAGTCGGCGTAGCCGAGGGAACCGCCCCCCTGTCCCGGCGCCCATGAGCGGTAGACCCGAACCAGCCGGTGGGGCTCGGCCACGTGCTCCGGTCGTTGGAAGAAGATCTGGTTGACCAGGGTGAGCACGGTGCTGGGCCCGACGATCCCGAGGCCCAGGATCAACACGGCCAGGGCGGCGAAGCCCGGCCTGCGGAGAAGCGTCCGAGCGCCGAAGCGCAGGTCCTGCACGAGATCCCGTCCCATCATCGTCCCCATCCTCCGTTCTCGCGTGCGGGCGATTGCGCTCTCGCCCGAAGTGTCGGCGCTCGTTCGGGTCCGCGTGTGCTTCACACGCCAGAGGAGGAGGCTCGTCGCCTCCCTCCATGCCCTCTTCCTGGCGCCCTCCGGTCCCAGTCGCTCCACCCAGCGCGGCCACGCCCCGCCCAGGTCCGCCAGGATCTCTTCCCGGCGCGGCGCGGGGAGGAGACGGACCACCCAGCGGAGGGTCCGCGGAAGGTCCGGAGGGCCTACGCCCGACCCGCCGCCCACAGCTCCTCGCGGATCCGCCGGCTCTCCAGGAGCGCGGACTCCCCTTGGTCGGTGAGGCAGTAGTGCCGCTCTGGACGGCGGTCGGTTCCCCCATCCAGGAGTCGGTAAAGCCCTTGCGCTGAGCCCGGTCCAGGGCGGAGTAGATGGCGCCCAGGGTCACCTCCCGACCTGCCCGCTCAGCCAGCTGCGTCTGGATCTCGGGGACGTTGGCCTCCTCCCCCAGCTGTCGCACACAGAGGAGCACCAGCTCCTCGAACTCGGCCAGTCGCTCGCCTTTCACGTCTCTCCGGTCCTTACGTCCTGCCATTGGGGTATGTCATACATGTATGAATGTAGTAGAAAGGGTGAAACAATCAATGATGAGCGCCATGAGGTCAATGGCGGCAGATCGAGAGTCGGAGTGGGCGGCTACCGATGGCGAAGCCGGTTGAACCCGTCCGATCGGCTGTGTACTTTCTATGGCTCCGGCGCAGGAAGCCGAATGCAAAGGGCCTGTAGCTCAGGTGGTTAGAGCGCACGCCTGATAAGCGTGAGGTCGGTAGTTCGAGTCTACCCAGGCCCACTGACAAGACGCGTTGCCTCTCGGGACTCACGGGTCCCCACGGGCAACGCGTTTTGCGTTTCGGGGG